>NZ_JBHFLL010000256.1:0-7369 GCF_041928595.1 Microcystis sp. BLCC-F209 | reverse complement strand
ACTAAAACTTTCTTGCTGATAGGTTTGCAGAATCCATAAACCCTGTTCACCCCGTCGAAAAGTTTCCACTCGTTGGTGTTTACTATTGACTAAGACATATTCCTCTAAACTTTCTAGAGTTTGATAATCATTAAATTTATCACCCCTGTCAAAAGCTTCTGTAGAATCGGAGAGAACTTCAACAATCAATTTAGGAAAACTTTTGTAGGTAGCAGTTTCTTTATCTCTGTCATCGCAGGTGACAATAATATCGGGATAATAAAAGTGATTGCGCTTCTCTAATCTGACTTTCACATCGGCAAAATAAACCCGACAATCGGAACCCCGCAAATGATTACGAATAATTGTGTATATATTCCCCGAAACAATATTATGAGTATCCGTCGTTCCTGCCATGGCGTAAACTTGTCCATCGATATATTCATGTTTAATGGGACTGGTTTCTTCAAACTGAAGATATTCTTCTGGAGTGAGATTATTATAGTTAGATAAAGCAATCATCGTTTTTTCTGCTAGTTACAACTATATTTCAGTACCTAAGCAAAATTAATTATACATCTAAGCCGTTAGCCTTTTCCGTAATCAGTAAGCAGTATTAAGTAACAGTAACATTCCCTGATTACTGTTCACTGTTCACCGATAACCGAAAAGTCTCCTCTCTCCGAGTCTCGATTAGGAAATTAACTTTGCAGCACTAGATACCTGTTGAAATACTGTCTAGGAGAACCAGCAAAAAGAGCCTAGAATGGTTAATCTATATCCTATGACCCTTGTAACTCTCTATAACTACTGCTATGACAACCCTAATTGACTATTCAAATATTCAATCTTTACCCGAAGTTTGGTCAATAGTTGCCCAGCGTTTCCCCAATATTATCGCCCTGCACGATCCCCACAGTAAACCGGAAGTAATTCTCACCTATCGGGAACTTTATCAACAAATTCAGCAATTTGCCGCCGCTTTACAAGCATTAGGAGTCACAGAAACCGAAAATGTCGCTTTATTTGCCGATAATAGTCCCCGGTGGTTTATTGCCGACCAAGGTTCCATGGCAGCCGGGGCCGCCAACGCGGTACGATCTGCTCAAGCGGATGCAGAGGAATTAGCCTATATTCTGGCCGATAGTGACAGTCAGACGCTGATTGTCGAAAATAACAAAACTTTAGGCAAATTGCTGACGAAAATCCCTGAATTGCCACTAAAATTAATCGTGCTGCTCACCGACGAAGACCCCGCTACTGGGGCGATTTCCGTGCAGACCTTAAATTTCAAGCAACTAATGGCGATCGGGGCTGAGAACACCCTTAAACCCATCACCAAGAGCGAAAATGATCTGGCTACCCTCATCTACACATCGGGAACGACGGGACAACCCAAAGGGGTGATGTTAAGTCATGGTAATCTGCTGCATCAGGTACGCAACTTAAATGCTATCTTTCAACCGGAGCCTGGCGATCGAGTTTTAAGTATACTACCTTCATGGCACTCCTACGAGCGCAGTTGTGAGTATTTCAGTCTAGCTCAGGGTTGCACCCAGATTTATACCAGTATTCGCACTTTTAAGCAGGATTTAAAGCAATTTAGTCCGCAATTAATGGTGGGAGTTCCCCGTCTTTGGGAATCTCTTTACGAGGGTATCCAAAAACAATTTAGCGAACAATCGGCCACAAAACAGAAATTAGTGCGATTTTTGCTAGAAAAGTCGGAAAAGTACGTTATTGCTAAACGTATCGCCGATAATCTCAGTCTAGATCATCTTCACGCTTCCCCCGGAGAAAGACTAAAAGCAAGAATTCAATCCCTCTTACTCTATCCCCTCCATGCCATCGGTGATAAGCTAGTTTATGGCAAAATTCGCCAAGCAGTGGGAAATAAAGTTAAAATCTTGGTTAGTGGCGGTGGTTCCTTAGCCAGACATCTAGATACTTTCTATGAGATTGCCGGAATCCCGATTTTAGTTGGTTATGGACTGACAGAAACTTCTCCCGTCGCTACCGTCCGTCGTATCGATCATAACCTGCGCGGGTCTGCCGGTCGTCCCGTCTTTCAGACAGAAATCTGTATTGTCGATTTACACAGCAAAGAAGTCTTACCGACAGAAAAACACGGTTTAGTCTTGATTCGCGGTCCGCAGGTGATGCAGGGATACTATAAAAAACCCGAAGCAACCGAAAAAGCGATTTCTCCCGATGGTTGGTTTGATAGCGGTGATATTGGTTGGTTAACCGCTGCTGGGGATTTAGTCTTAACTGGACGGGCCAAAGATACAATTGTTTTGAGCAATGGTGAAAATATCGAACCGCAACCGATTGAAGATGCTTGTTTACGCAGTCCCTTTATCTCCCAAATCATGCTAGTGGGACAGGATCAAAAAGCTTTGGGGGCTTTGATCGTGCCTAATCTTGATATACTGGCCAATTGGGCCCAAGAACAGAAAATATCCTTAAATTTACCCGATCTTCACAGCGATCGCTCAACGATTCTTTCTAGCGATCTCTACAGCAAAAAAGTCTTAGCTCTCTACCAACAAGAATTAAAGCGCGAGGTAAGAAATCGGCCCGGTTATCGTGCCGATGACCAGATTAAAACCTTTGAGTTAATTTTAGAGCCTTTTTCCCAAGAAAACGGCATGATGACCCAAACTTTAAAGATTAAACGACCGGTAGTAACGCAACGCTATCGCGATATGATTAACGAGATGTTTGCCAAGTAAATATTTCTGGCAAATATTCTTTAACCCCTTGACAAAAAGACCTTTTTAGGATAAGCAAATCATGGATGACGCACAAACCAGTTTATTACTGAAGCGCCCGGTGACAATTAAAGTCATCGTGACCCCGCGCTGGAAAGAAGAAGCACAACAGCAATTACAAGCACAAATGGTTCAAATTGACGCACAAATTCAACAATTAGAAAGCCAAGGCCAAAGAGCGATCGCCGAAATTCAGCGTCAGAGTCTGATCCCCTTACCCCCCGCGGCTGCCCAACAGATTGACAATATTCAAATCCAAGTCAATCAACAGAAAAGTGAGTTTCTCGAACAAAAAAACCAGTATCTGCAACAATTGCAACAGGTACAACTCTTGGAACTCAATCAAGAAGTCGCCCAAGCACAACTAGAAAGCTTTTTCCGGGTCGAAAAAGGCGATAACTTAGTGGCCAAAATGAATGTGGAACTCGTCCTTAGAGATGGCATCGTCGAAGAAATTCGCGGCGAAATTTAAAGCTAGGGTGAGCAGTTACCCGTCCCTGTCAAATTAAAGGCTAAAATCGGCAATAGCAAGGGAGAATACCCCTTGCTAACCGATAAAACCGCCCCTAGCTCACATCACCCCTGACATGACTTGATCGGGCCTGAAAAATATATTAAGATTCTTTATCGATCGCCCGGACAAACTCACCTATATTGTTGTATAACTTCATCGAAAATTTGCGTCTGAAACCCCGCCGTTCTAGGTTGGCTTTACTGTTAAATACTAGCGCATTTACACGATATATGCTAAAATGTGAGACATGGAAAAAGCCTATTCTTACCGATTTTACCCAACACCCGAACAAGAGTCGCTATTGCGGCGCACTTTGGGCTGTGTAAGATTAGTTTACAACAAAGCTCTCCACGAACGAACACAAGCTTGGTACGAAAAGCAAGAAAGAGTAGGCTACGCTCAAACTTCTTCAATGTTGACCGATTGGAAAAAGCAAGAAGAATTAGACTTTCTCAATGAAGTAAGCTGTGTACCCTTACAACAAGGGTTAAGACACCTACAAACAGCTTTTACTAACTTCTTTGCTGGTCGTACTAAGTATCCTAACTTTAAGAAAAAACATCAGGGAGGAAGTGCCGAATTTACCAAATCTGCTTTTAAATTTAAAGACAGACAAATCTATTTAGCTAAATGCACAGAACCTTTACCTATTCGATGGTCAAGACAAATACCAGACGGATGTGAACCAAGTACAGTAACAGTCAGATTACATCCTTCTGGACGTTGGCATATCTCAATAAGATTTGATGACCCAACAATTAAGCCATTACCAGTAACAGATAAAGCCATCGGAATTGACTTAGGAATTAGTAGCCTAGTAATTACCAGCAATGGCGATAAAGTATCTAATCCTAAGCATTTTAACAAGCATTATCGGAGACTGCGAAAAGCACAAAAAAATCTTTCTAGAAAACAGAAAGGGTCAAAAAATCGGGAAAAAGCAAGAATCAAAGTAGCCAAGATTCACGCTCAAATCACCGATAGCAGAAAAGACCATTTACATAAGCTAACCACTCAATTAGTTCGTGAAAACCAAACGATTGTGGTTGAGAATTTAGCCGTCAAGAATCTGGTCAAAAACCCGAAATTATCTCAGGCAATATCTGACGTTAGTTGGGGAGAAATCACTCGACAATTAGCCTATAAATGCCGTTGGTACGGCAGAAATTACATCGAAATAGATAGATGGTTTCCCAGTTCTAAACGGTGCAGTAATTGTGGGTATATTGTGAAAGAGCTGCCGTTAAATGTTCGAGAGTGGGACTGTCCGAACTGTGGGACACACCATGACCGAGATATTAACGCCAGTAAAAATATTTTGGCCGCAGGGCTTGCGGTGTCAGTCTGTGGAGCGACCATAAGACCAGAACAGAGTAAATCTGTTAAGGCAGGTGCGGAACCCCGCAAGGGAAAGAAGCAGAAACCTAAATCGTGAGGTTTGGGAATCACCGTCCGTTTACGGCGGTGAGGATGTCAACTCTCCATCGACTCACCCTTAATTAGATCCTATAAATATAGAATCTCTATGCTTTCTTTCTTACCCACTATTCTTTTAGCTCAGTCCGCCTCGGTTCTGCCCCAGATAGAGAGGAAATTAATCACCCAATATCAGGAAGTGCGTCAGTTGCCCGGTCAACTAAATGATGTTCTAGTTTTTAATAGCAATAGTCCCGAAATCGTAGAAAAAGAGGGAATTCTCCTCTCCACTTTCCCCGGCAAAGGAAAACGTTATCCCGTAGCCCATCTCAATCATCCCCTACAAGGACGTTTTGACGTTTTCACCCACCACATCGCTCGTCAAACCGATCCCGATCGCGACTTACACCAGGGCCTGATCGTTACTAATCCCACCTCCAGAAACCTGGTTATCCGCGTCCTGCAAGGAGTCAGTTACGTCACCTCGGCCGATGCCCCTTTTGTCGAGTTGCCCTCTCTGGTGGAAGATCCCAACGGCCGGGTTTTTTCTGGTCCCGGTTCCCGTTTAGCCAGTGATATCATGCGTCGTCGCCATGATACCCAATTTCCCACCCAGATCGTCATTCCCCCCGGCCAAAGTCGGATGCTCTTCGATCTGGTTATCCCCAGAAGTAGCGCCCGCTCGACTCTCCTGCGTCTCTACAGCGATGGACCTGTCTATATGGCCAATTTAGCCCTCTACGAAGTTCCCCAAAAAGTCAAAATCGAAGATCGGGAAATAGAAACCTTTCGTCCCCCTACCCTAGAGGAATGGCGTACCCTATTGGTTAGAGGTGATTTAGCCGCTCCTCGCGATTTTCCCCCCACTCCCCCCGATCAATGGTCCCCCGGAAGAAGAAATTTTTATGGTCGCGTGGCTGGAATTTCTGTGGGTTCGGAATGGGCAACCCGCATTGTCGATCCCAAAGGGGGAATTAATCTCACCATTCCTCAACCCGGTCAAGCTTTCGCCTATCCTTTGAGTACGGTGACAGCAGCTACTTTCGGAACCAGACAAATCCAAAGCGCCCCCATGTTAGTGCGTTATCCCGATACGGCTTTCAAAGCTCACGGTAATTACGGTGTTCACTACTATCTGACTTTACCTCTATATAACAACACTAGCAAAACGCAGCTGGTGGCTTTGAGTATTCAAACCCCAATTAAAGAAGAAAATTATCTCGATCGCTTGTTATTTGTTGAACCTGTCCAGGGACCAGTATTTTTCCGGGGTGCGGTGCGCGTTACCTATCGTAACGCCCTGGGACGTACCGAGGAACGTTTTTTCCATCTCGTTCAACGGGAAGGACAACAGGGAGAAGCTTTAGTACAGGTGGAACTTCCCCCCGGCGCCCGACGCGACATTAATCTCGATTTTCTCTATCCCCCCGATGCCACCCCCCCCCAAGTTTTGAGCGTTAAAACTTTGCAATAGATAGTTTTTCTCGAAAAGTTAACGGCTGATTGTCGGTAAAAATAAGTAAGATAAGTAGGTGGGTATTAAAAACTTTCAGATGCCCCCCTTATTAAGGGGGGACTAAGGGGGGATCGAACCTAAAAGCCATTTTAAATTTAATTATAACCAGCTACTTACACTAAAATTAATCTCTCTGTGAATCGGCCGATGAATATTAGCAAAACTTGCTTTATTTTCTGCTTATTATCTCAATTCTTGGGCGATGCAGCCGCGAGTTTAGCCGTGACTAAACTCGATTTTGATGCCGGTCAACCCCTCACAAATCAAGTGGTTAGATCGGGGAAAATTAAGGTACAAGTTAGCTATCAACCTATCGACCTAAACGAGAAAGTTGATGATAATTCTGATATTAATAATGTTTCTTATCAAATCTTTTATAACGGGCAAATTTATCAGCAAAATAGCGGTTATAGTGCCTTTGGTTCCGGCTATGTTGAATTAAGAGATTTAGATAATAATGGCATTGATGAGATTATCGTCTCTACCTATAGCGGCGGCGCGCATTGCTGCACATCCTTGGTAATTTATACTTGGCAAAAAGATAAATTTATTAGAGAAGAAACGGGGTTTTTAGATGGTAGTGGAGGTTCCTTTGAAGATTTAGATGGAGATAACAATTATGAATTTGTTACCGTTGATAATGCTTTTTTATATGCTTTTAGTTCCTACGCTGCCTCTTTTCCTCCCTCGAGAATTTATACTTTTCAACAGGGTAAATTAGCAGATGTCACTAGAAAATATCCCCAAGAATTAAGGAAAACTTTAGCGGCAATGTTGAAAGCCTTGCAGTTAGCTAAAAAAGAAAAAGCCGAAGTTAACGGCATTTTGGCTGGTTATGTCGCCCAAAAAATTCTCCTAGGAGAATACGAAGAAGCTTGGCAATTTCTCCTCGCTAATTACGATAAAAACTCCGATTGGGGTCTCGATATCCATGGCGAAAGTACAGCGCTCGGCAAATATCCAGACTTTCCCGCTGCCCTGAGCGCTTTTCTCCTGAAAAATGGCTACTTAACCCCAGTTCGGGTTAAGTAGGACTTGCTGAATAATGGTAAAACCCTTTGAAAATAAGGCTTTTGACCTGTTAAAATCTGATGTTAGTGCAAGAAAATAGGATTGGGACATTCAAAAACCTTGCATTATTCTCCTCGTAGTACATAAACTGGTACAAAA
>NZ_JBHFLL010000255.1:0-4400 GCF_041928595.1 Microcystis sp. BLCC-F209 | reverse complement strand
GGAGTGGCTTGAGAAGCTCTTTCATTAGTTTTGGGAAAATTGTTAGCATGGCTTATTCACATTTATTGGTGTACATTTACTTTGTTTTCTTATCTATAATATCAAATTTTGTACCACTTTTTTCCACGTTCAACACTTCTGAGACAAAGCCTCGAAATTTCTAGTAGCAGGATTGGTCAAAAACAAAACCGCATCGGAAATCAACCCTTGTCACCGAAAAACTTTTCCCAGAGATTCCCCCTGACCAAAGAAAAACCTTTACTTGTGACAAGGTCAAAGAATTTTATGGACATCAAGAGTTGAGCCAGACACTAGGCTCAGATTTTTATTTTGCTACTCCTTATCATTCTTGGGAAAGGGGATTAAACGAGCCTAATAATAGACCATTAAGACAATTTTCCCAAGGGAACGCATTAGAAAATCCTTAAACCAGAGCAGATAAAAAGAGCCGTAAACTTAATTAATAATCGTCCTCGAAAATGTCTTGACTATCCTACCCCGAATGAGGTATTCTGTGAAGGTAGATCAGACAGTGATGCAATTCAGACTTGAATTGGCGGATTGTATAATATGAATTCTCCTGCACCTGTGCCGACACCCTTTCAAGTTGCTTTAGAGCGTTACCAGAATGCTCTAAATTATTTAGATACTTCTCATAATAAATCTCTGAAAAAAGCACAGGCTTTAAAAATTATTGCCGCCAGAGATGCTCTTCATAAACAAATGGAAGCTGAGGCGGAAATTTCCGTTGATATGTCGTCAAAATTAATCGAACAAGATAATAGATTAAAACAGAAAAGTTACAAAATTACTCAAGTTCTTGACTTAGCTGAATATCGGGAGACTTTACCTATTTCTGCTCAGGCTTGGTGGTGGCATTTAGAAAGTAGGGAATCTCTGCATCCTTGCAATCGCTTTGATTGGCTATTGAGAATCGTTAAACTGGTTTTATTAGGGGTTAATTTTACATTAATCGGAACGATTGCTACTCGGTTTCTTAGTGGTGGTTCAGGTTTGCTAGAAATAGGAGGTGTTATTTTTTCGACTTTCATTTCTTTATTACAAACTGAAAATGCTCTCACACGGACGCGCCAGAAGGGTTTTGTTAAGTTAATGAAATTGCTTGGGATTGCTGAACATTGGTATGAAGAAATACAGTTTTCTGTAACAGTAATAGTCTTTGCTATTCTCTTGGGAATTTATCTAAATTTCTCTTGGTTTTCTGAGTTTTATAAGCAAGAAGGCAACCGTTTACAATCTCCTCCGCCAGCAAGTCAAGAATTTCCTAATTTAGCTTCAGCCGAAGAGAAGTATTTAAAAGCGATTGAGTTAGATCCAGATAATCTAGATGCTCATTATAAGTTGGCAACACTTTATGAAGAGTTACAGGATTTGACTAATGGGAAGAAACACTATTTAATTGCGGCAAAAGGTGGTTTTATAGATGCTTATAATAATCTCGCTTATTGGTATCTGCGCGATAATAAGAATGCAGAAGCAGTAGAGTTACTGGAAAAAGCTAAGAGATTATTAGCAGAAAAAGATGAAAAACTAGACCAATTTACTGAAGAGGAGAAACGCAATTTAGCAGTACAAAAATATAGTATTTATAAAAATCTAGGCTGGGCCAGATTTAAGCAAAATCGCAGTGAAGATGCAGTTCCTAATCTTTTAGTTGCTATTGGTATCGCTGAAAATCCAGCTTATCAGAAATTTATCCGCAATCCCGGTGCTGCTTTTTGTATTTATGCTCAACTTTTAGAAAAAGAAGACAAGAAATTATCTCAGGAAAATTGGCGTAAATGTCTTAATTTAGCTCAAGGGAGGGAAATTAATACAGAGGAAGAACAATGGTTATATGAAGCGAGAAAAAAATTAAAGTGAAGTAAAGTTTAGTGACTATTCTCTGAGTAATGCGCTAAATCCTTCTTGCTGAAAATGCTTATCAAAGGTTAATATTTCAGAGATTTCCAGTTGTCTCATAATCTGCATGGAAGCACAATCAGTTAAACTGTATCCTTTATCTAATCGTCTTTGGTAAAAATCAAAAGCTTGCTGAAATTGTTCACTGGTTTGGGGAATGATTATGGTTTTGCTGTCATTGCGTAAATCATGAGTTAGACGAATAGCTGATTTACGCAAAAATTCCCCTCTACTGCATAAAGCATTGAGTAATTCTGTCAGAACCATTTCACTGGTAACACCTCTAAAGTTACCCAGTCTTGCTACCATACTTATAGCAAGTCTATGAGCATTATCTCCTCTATCAGCTAACGCTTTTAAATAGAAGGTATCTAAGAAAATTTTTCTCATTCTTCCTCATCTTCTCTCGGTGCGCCGTACATATAATGTTCCGCGTTACGCGCAAAGTCTCTGGGAAAGTGTTTTCGCCATTCTGATTGGGGAACAACGTTACCAATCTCAACAATTCTTTGCCAAAAAGGTTTTTTGCGAAATTCTGGGTCATTTTCTAGTGCATCCCATTTAGCATCGAGTTCTTCCATTGATAACTCAGGCTCTTCGGATCTGTTAGAGGTTGAATGATTGTTTAAGTTAGTCATGATTAAAGGTTCCTTTTAGATTAAAGAGAATAAGTTAATGATAACCTAAATTATCTGGTCAGGTAAATGTTTTGCGAAAATTTGTTTCATTCTTCCTCATCTTCTCTCGGTGCGCCGTACATATAATGTTCAAAATTACGCGCAAAGTCTGTAGGTAAGTGTTTTCGCCATTCTGATTGGGGAACAACTTTACCAATCTCAACAATTTTTTGCCAAAAAGGTTTTGCTAAAAATTCTGGGTCATTTTCTAGTGCATCCCATTTAGCATCGAGTTCTTCCATTGATAACTCAGGCTCTTCGGATGTGTTAGAGGTTGAATGATTGTTTAAGTTAGTCATGATTAAAGGTTCCTTAGTGATAATAGGTTACTTTTATCATAGCATTTTCGAGTTGGAGCGAGGTACGGAGATTATCGAGGGTAATTAACCACAGAGACACAAAGAACACAGAGATTATTCACCGATGTTATAATTTATAATGATGATGGCAAGAGAGCCGAATGTTTAACTGAAAGCTTGACATTATTTTATGTACAGACTATATTATATTTATGGAATAGAATATTATATTTGATCCAGATTTTAGGTTCTGGTTTTATCAACAAGAACAGGGACTTCAAAATGAAGTATTTGCTGTTTTAACTGTATTGATGAAACTTGGACCAGCACTGGGGAGACCACGAGTTGATACCATTGAAGGAGCTTCTTTTAAGAATATGAAAGAGCTTCGTATTCAGTATAAAGGTGAACCTTGGCGTGTTTTATTTGCCTTTGATCCTCATCGACAAGCAATTTTACTTGTTGGGGGGAACAAGTCAGGTAACAAAAGATGGTACAAAGAAAATATTCCTATAGCAGATCAACGTTATCAAAAATATCTGGAAAAACTTAAGGAAGAAAAGTCATGAAAGAATATACCAACTTCTCGGAAGAATTTAATAAACTTTGTGGAGAACGACAAGCAATTATTAAAGCAAGAGCTTCCCAAATTTATCTGGAGGAACTTACGCTTAAGTATTTGCAGGAAAAACTAGGTTTATCTTTATCAGAATTGGCAGAGCATCTTGAAGTACAGCAATCAATAGTACCTAAACTTAAACAAGAGCAAAATCTAGAGCTAAATACACTGCGCGAAGTAGTTAACGCCTTAGGTGGAATTGTCAAAATTCCCAACAAAGAACCTATAATTATTGGTGACTATTCAGAAACGAAGTGTAATTAACCACAGAGACACAGAGGACAGGGAGATTATTTGCCAATGTTATAATTTGTACTCAATAATAAAGGTGTTCGCTTTTGGAACACAATATTTAAGATGGAATTAACGGGAAGACTCCATGAAAGCTATAAAGCAAAAATCTTAAATTGGTAAAAGTCTAATCCGAAAAATACGATCTGTTACTGACACAATTGCTCCCGTCTTTAATGCTTTTGTACAATCTCGTAAAACTATAGTTAAACGCTGATTAATTAGATTGTAGTTTTCATTGCCTAAACCGAATAGGATGACACTTAGTAAATTATCACCACTAATAGCGAGAAGTTGAGAAAAATCTAGATCTACAGTTAAAATTATCCGCTTTTCTCTTTTTGCTTTGGCAAGAATTTCCTGATCAGATAAAGTTTGTAAGCCTTCATCTCGAAGATGAACGACATCATAACCTTGTTCTCTTAACCATGAGACTGTACGCAGAGAAATCAGGGTAAGCTCATCTAATTTGGTATAAATTGTACTTGACAAAGATTTCTGAATAGGGTAATCAAATCGCCATAGCACCGTCCCGCACTGCCAGTACCCAGACTTAGCCGCTGCTACCTCTGTATAATTTATAATTAGCCT
>NZ_JBHFLL010000254.1:0-6616 GCF_041928595.1 Microcystis sp. BLCC-F209 | reverse complement strand
AGTCAGGAGAATTAAGAATGAATAATAGTTAACTAAATGGTCTATTGACAGATTTCAGGCAGTTTAATTCTTGTTTTTGCCGTTTTTGAACCATCAAAAATTAATTATGCAAGAGGTCTAATGAAGTTGTACTTTATGTTGATGAGAAAGGCTGTAACCAAAAAATTTATAAGACTAAATCCGTTTTTAATAGTGTGATTAACTCTCAAGTTATCAATTGTTTCTCCCCACTTCCCCCCGCAACGCGTACGCAGTGACCCCCCCACTATCCTATACTTTTTAAACAGGATTTAAGTAGGTAGGCGTTAAAAGTTATCAGACACCCCCCTTATCAAGGGGGGCAGGGGGGATCTCCCCACCTATCGGCACCCCCCTTATCAAGGGGGGCAGGGGGGATCGAACCTAAAATTCATTTTTAATTTAATTATAACCAGCTACTTAGTATCACACCTAAATTGTTTGATTTTTTTAAGCATTATTTTCATTCTCACCTCTAAGAGCCGAAAATAAACAGAGACGACCTAAACCCAAGATTGCCGGTGAGAAGTTTTCCTGACTGGGGGCTTCTAGATGGCAACCGGCAAATTCTTGCTGTATTTCTCTTAGAAAATGAGGCCAAATGGTCAAGAAAAAATTACCGCTAAAAATTATTTGATCGATATCCTCAAGACTTTTTTGCTGTTTTTCTAACAAATCATTAACTTTCTGTTTTAAATTATCTAGATACGGTATAATCACCTTCTTATTTAAATCAGTGCGACTGACCGTCCAAGTATGACTGGCCAGAGAGGAGGTAAATTCCCTTTCTTCTTGAAGGATTAATTTGGTCAATCTAGCGGCTGCAAGTAAAGATTTTTTTAAGGGATTAGTATCGGTGAGATCCCGGGGGGAAAGAGGCAAAAAAGAACGCCAGAGAGGATAAATTAACTGAGAGAGTATCGCCTGTTCATAGGTGTTTTCCCCGTAGTTAAAATGGCTCAGAGCGATCGCTTGACGGCATAAAGAGCGAGTTTGCGCTGGGACTTCCACTATCGCTAAAGTGGTGGTTTCCCGTTTCCCTTCGATCACCAGTAGGGTTTGGGGTTGCGGTTGATCGCTGGTGGGAATATAGGCCAGAGCAGTAGCGATCGCTGTTTCTAGACTAGAGAGGCGATCGGGGGGTATTAATTGCGCTGTGAGAAGGGCTTTTTTTAGGTCATCCGTGGGGGTTTCCCCGTCATCGGTGATAATGATAGCTTCTAATCGCTCCAGGGCTTCCCAGAGCCAAGAATCGGTGCTAAAATCCCGATTAGATAGCCAGCTAATTAGATATTCTTCCACCTGATGGCAGGGTAAGCGATCGCTTGTTCCCGTTGCCAGACTCCAAGAAAGAGGATAAAAATCGATCAGTCCTTGGCTTTCCCGAAAAAAAACGATTTTCACCCCCTCTGGTTGCACCTCCATTCCCAGGGACCAACGGGCAACTTCAGGGGTTCGATCGGGGAATAATAACGGAAAAAGCCGCGCTCTGGCCGATTCTAATTGTTGACGGGTGGCGATAATTGTCTCGGCAGTAACTTCTTGCGGGTTAATTAGAGACGAAATCACCCTGGAAAGAACCCGATCGATCTCGGTCAGTAGGGAGGAAAAATCCTGTTTATCGGTCACTAGATCACTAAAAATACCCACAACTTTCTATTGTAGAATCACCCGCCTAAAACGGACAAAATTTAAATATTAAACCATGGAACAAAAACGCTATCCTGCGGAAAAATCAGCAGAGATTCAAAAATTATTGGATACAGCCACTTTATTGGTCGGTTTACCCCCTGAAACCGTCGATAAAGTTATTTCTCATGCTGTCACCCTTACCCATCCCGCTAATCGGGCGATTTTATTAGAAAATGATTGGGGTGGTTCGGTTTACTTTATTCTCGATGGTTGGGTGAAAATTCGTACTTACAATGTGGAGGGCAAAGAAGTCACCTTAAATATCCTCGGTAAAGGGGAAATAGTCGGAGAAATGGCCGCTTTAGAGGAATTTCCCCGCTCCACTGATGCTATCACCCTCACCACGGCCACAATTAGCAGTATTCCCGCCCAAGATTTTCTTAATCTGCTCAAAGCGGAACCTTTAGCGGGAATTCGTCTTTCTCAGTTAATGGCCAAGCGTTTGCGTCAACTTAACCGGCGTTTACGTTTGCGCGAGGCCGATAGTCTCTCCAGAGTCGCCGATAGTTTACTCTTTTTGGCCGAAGGTCAAGGACAAAAAAACAGCCAGGGTACGATAATTCCTAATTTACCTCACCGGGAATTGAGTAGTATTAGTGGTCTGGCCCGGGAAACCGTGACCCGATCCCTGACCAAATTGCAGAAAAAAGGCCTGATTCAACGACAGCAGGACTCTCTTTGTATTCCCGATCTGGCCGCTTTAGAAAAAGTGATCGCCTAAATTCAGTTATCAGTTATCAGTTATCAGTTATCAGTTATCAGTTATCAGTTATCAGTTATCAGTTATCAGTTATCAGTTATCAGTTATCAGTTATCAGTTATCAGTTATAGCGGTGTGCAGTCGTATGAGGTACAGTGTCACGAGCTATAAACCATGCTAGGCAAGGCTTGGTCTGTATCTCACTCAAGCGCTTACCGCTATATCAGTTATCATACTAAATCCGGTTATTAAAGACTGATTATCTATTCCTCCTCTTGCCTGTTGCCTATTGCCTGTTGCCTATCTTCACTAGGAAATTTATTTTGCACGACTACTTATGACTGAAAAATTAACCGGTTTTGGAGTGGTGCTGGTGACAACGACCAGCGAAACGGAAGCGGAACACCTAGCGATCGCCTTACTGAACGAGCGCCTAGCGGCTTGTGTCAGTATTTACCCGATTCGTTCCATTTATCGTTGGCAGGGACAGATTGAAAACGAGAGGGAATGGCAATTAGTGATCAAAACCGATTTAAAGCAGTTTGAGCAGTTATCGGCGAAGATACAGGAACTGCATAGCTATGCCGTCCCGGAAATCATCGCTTTACCGATTGTGGCAGGTTCTCAGACCTATTTAGACTGGTTAGCCTCCCATACAGGTGGGGTGTCAGAATAGACCAATCGGCAACTGGAGCGAAAAAAATCTATATAATTCTTAATAAACTATCTCAGGAAGCACAAAAAGTTTTAATCTAGATGCTGATTAAATGTTTAAACATCTGGTTTTAAGACCGATCGCCTCCACGATTGGAGAACTCAGCACATCGTCAAGGGAGATAGTTAAAATCCAATGAGTCTTAAGGCAAGCGGTGGCAGCTCCTTAGCGCGTCCCCAACTCTATCAAACCGTCCCGGTATCTGCCATTACCCAAGCAGAACAACAAGACCGCTTTCTCGATAAACCCGAACTCAATGAACTGATCGCCTACTTCCAATCGGGGAGCAAGCGCTTAGATATTGCCCAAACCCTCACCCGGAACTCCGATCTGATCGTCTCACGGGCAGCTAACCGGATTTTTACCGGTGGTTCACCCATGGCTTATCTAGAAAAACCCCCCGTGGAAGAAATGGCCCTGGTGGGTGCCGGTACAGCTATCAACGTCAGGGAAGGGATGAAATTAGGAACCGTTACCTACGCTGAAAGCGGGTCGGGTGGCGGTAGTGGCCTTCTCGGTGGCTTAAAAGGGATTTTCGCCTCTAGCGGCCCGATTCCCCCCGGATTCCGACCGATTAACGTCTCTCGTTACGGTCCGAGCAATATGCAGAAGTCCCTCCGGGATTTATCCTGGTTCCTGCGTTACATTACATACGCGATCGTGGCTGGTGATACCAGTATCCTGATCGTTAATACCCGCGGTTTAAGGGAAGTTCTCGAAAATGCCTGTTCCATTGACGCGACCATCGTGGCCCTACAGGAAATGCGGGCCGCTTCGATCGAGTATTTCCAAAGAGACAAGGATGCGGCCACTTTAATCAGTGACTATTTCAATATCCTACTGGGGGAATTAAAAGCCCCCACTCCCTCTAATAAACTGCGTCAACGTCCCAGTAGTGACCAACAGGGTTTAAGTCTTCCCCAAAGCTACTACAATGCCGCCGAAAAACGGCAAAAGTTTGTCATGAAAACCGGTTTATCGGAGTCGGAAAAATCTTCGATTATCAAGGCCGCCTACAGACAAATTTTTGAACGGGACATCACCCGCGCCTATAGTCAGTCCATTTCTGACCTAGAATCGAAGGTGAAAAACGGCGACATCTCGATGAAAGAATTTGTCCGTCGTCTCGGTAAATCGCCTCTCTACCGCAAACAGTTCTTTGAACCTTTTATCAATAGTCGCGCCCTAGAATTGGCTTTCCGTCATTTCCTCGGTCGCGGTCCTTCCTCCCGGGAAGAAGTGCAGAAATACTTCTCGATCGTCTCTAGCGGCGGTTTAGGGGCGTTAATCGATGCTTTAGTCGATTCTCAGGAATATTCCGACTATTTCGGCGAAGAAACCGTTCCCTATCTCCGGGGTTTGGGTGCAGAAGCACAGGAATGTCGCAACTGGGGGATGCAGATCGACCTGTTTAACTACAGCGCACCTTTCCGCAAAGTTCCCCAATTTATCACCACCTTTGCTAAATACGATCGCCCCTTACCGGATCAGCACGTTTACGGTTCTGGAAATGACCCCCTAGAAATCCAATTTGGGGCAATTTTCCCGAAAGAAACCCGCGAACCTAGTTCTAGTCCCGCTCCCTTCGGTAAAGATAGCAAACGTATCCTCATCCACCGCGGACCTGCTACTAATAACCAAAATAGCAACCCCGGGGCCCGAGGTGAATTCCCCGGTACTTTGGGACCGAAGGTTTTCCGTCTCAATAACGAGTTACCCGGTTCTAGTAATGGGGTAAGCGTTAAATTTGGTGAAAGTTCCACCCAAAGAGTGATTTTAGCGGCTTATCGTCAGGTTTTCGGTCGAATGCCCTACGAAGGTCAGCGTTTATCCGTGGCCGAGATTAAGCTGGAAAATGGCGATATTACTCTGCGCGAGTTTATCAAAACCCTAGCTAAATCCGAGACTTTCCGGAAAATCTACTGGACTCCTCTCTATGTGGTGAAAGCGATCGAATATATTCACCGTCGTCTGCTCGGTCGTCCCACCTACGGTCGTCAGGAAATGAATCAATACTTCGATATCTGCTCGAAAAAAGGCTTCTATGCTTTAATCGATGCCCTTATCGATAGTCCTGAATATACGGAAGCTTTTGGCGAAGATACGGTTCCCTACGAGCGCTATCTAACTCCCCAAGGGATGCAGTTACGGATGGTGCGTTTGGGCAATCTCCGCGAAGATATCGGCCAAAGAGTTGATAAAGAGGAAACCCCGCGCTTTATTGAATTGGGTACACCTTCGGTCTCGATTCGTACTGAACCGGATATTCAATCTCGTGTCGGTCAAGGTGTCACGGTTCAACGGGAACAAACTAAGGTCTTTAAACTGTTAACTAATCTCGATAAAGTTGCCGTACAAAATACTGTTCGCGCTGCCTATCGTCAGATTTTTGAACGGGATCTCGAACCCTATATCATCAATGCCGAATTTACCGCTTTAGAGAGTAAATTAAGCAATGCTGAGATCACGGTGAAAGAGTTTATTGAGGGTTTAGGTGGTTCGGATCTTTACCTGAAAGAATTCTATGCTCCCTATCCGAATACGAAAGTAATTGAATTGGGAACCAAGCACTTCTTGGGCCGCGCTCCCTTGAATCAAAAAGAAATCCAGAAATATAACCAAATTCTGGCAACTCAGGGATTAAAGGCTTTTATCGGTGCCATGGTTAATAGCATGGAATACCTACAATTATTTGGTGAAGATACGGTTCCCTATCGTCGTTTCCCAACTCTACCGGCCGCTAATTTTCCCAATACGGAACGGTTATACAATAAGCTGACTAAACAGGATAGTGAACTGGTTGTTCCCAGTTTTAAACCAGTAGTTAAGGTCGGTGGTTAGTTAGTCCTTGAAGTTAGTTAATTTAGCTCGTGTTCAACACGAGCTTTTTTTTGTTTATACTAAATCTTGTTATTAAAGACTGATACTAAATCCAGTTATTAAAAACTGATTATCTATTCCCTCTTTTGCATGAGTGCATGAGTAGAAAACGGGTTTCTCCGAGAAACCCGTTTTCTGTGCGTTACTCAACGGATTTAGTATTATACCAATTCGCCAAAATGTGACTACAGATAGGCTAGAATATCATAAGACCTCTTGCAAAAGTCTTAAGTCGATCCTTGTACAGCAACATTTTTGAAGATTATCAACTACTAATAAATAATTAACTGAAAGTCCCTCCTATTATTGTTTCTATCGTTTGTTTTCGGATTTATGCAAGAGGTCTATATTAGTAGAGTTAAAGGAAAAATATGGCAGGAGTTTATAAGATAGAAATATCTGAAAGTGAAGCAAAACTCAAGGAACTGCTTAGAAAAGAAAAAACTGGTTCAGGAAAAGAAAGAATACAAGTATTGTACTTGTTAAAGACAAAAAAGGCAAAAACGGTGACAGAAGCTGCGGAAATGCTAGGAAGAAATAGAGTCACTGTACAAGATTGGTTAGGAAAATATCGTCAAGGAGGACTCGAAAAATTATTGTCTAAAAAAGTC
>NZ_JBHFLL010000253.1:0-18543 GCF_041928595.1 Microcystis sp. BLCC-F209 | reverse complement strand
CCAAAAAGATAGGTCATATATAGTAAATATGACCTAGAGAACAAAAATGATAAGTGAATTATACCAGAAAGTGTTAGAAAATGAACTGGGACGAGCCAGATATCTACTGTTGTTAATGATAGTTGGAACCTTGCAAATACTAAAGCAAGCTAAGTTAGAGATATTAGCAGAAGCACTGCCAATACCGATCCTGTTTGAGAGTCGGAGAAAAAAACTAAAAAGATTTTTAAAGCTGGAAATTCTGAATATTGAAAAAATCTGGTTTCTCTGCCTAAAAGAGATGTTAAAACAGCAGGATAGATTCACAATAAAAGGATTAGTATATATTGCCATAGACCGAACGAGTTGGGGAGCAATTAATATCTTGATGGTGAGTCTAATTTATGACAAGAGAGCCATGGCAATCTATTGGGAGATATTGGATAAAAAAGGAAGTAGTAATCTCGAAGAACAGCAGCGAGTATTGGGGAAAATATTGACAGTGCTATCAGGTCATAAAATCGTGGTGTTAGGAGATAGAGAATTTTGCTCGGTCAGTCTTAGAAAGTGGCTTCAGAAGCAGAGTTTATACTTTTGTTTAAGACAAAAAAAAGTACAAATGTCAAGACAAAAGAAGGAATTTATCAAGAAATGAGAGAGTTAGGTTTAAGTCCAGGAACTCAACTATTTTTGAATGATGTCAATATTACAAAAGAGCAGGGATTTGGACAGTTTAACTTAGCTGGTAAGTGGAAAAAACCTATCGGGGTTTTCAAACAAAAGAACCTTGGTATATTCTGACAAATTTTGGGGATTTAGAGACGGCAATAATTGCCTATCAAAAAAGATTTGATATTGAGGAGATGTTCCGAGATTTTAAGTCGGGAGGCTATAGCTTAGAAGGTTCTCAATTAGCACCGCAATACTTATCAAAGCTGATAATTGTTATAGCTATCGCCTATACAAGTGCCACAATGCAAGGTAAAAAAATTAAGGATATGGGAATCCAAAAATATGTTACAAGACCTGAAAAAAGATATAAAGGTCAACGCAGACACAGCAGTTTTTATGTGGGTCAACATCTCTATCATTGGCTCCAGCTACATCAAATGTTCCCAAAAAATATAGAAGAGCTAATGCAAATTAGCCACTATCGGTTGAAGGATTACATCAAGGGACAAAGAGCTATATCGTTTGCCCTATCTACCTTCTAGCTCGCTTGTCCCCCTGTCAGCCTGAGAAATTGGCGGGATTGATTGTTACTTTGGAGAGCATCCCCTTGATTTTACTCATCCTTGCCCGATAGGGTCTGTTAGCTTAACAATTGATTGTTTTCACGACGACCCCGGCGACATATACAAGGTTGGGTTGACGACTGTTACCCAACACCCCATCCGATAATTGGGCAAAATCATTATAATTATTTGATAATAGGACATTGGTTGGGTTTCGTGCCTCAGCCCAGCCTAGACTCTGACTCGCAAATCCCCACCGCCAAAAAAGAATAATGTACTGCGATTACCTGGTTCAAATCCTCACCGCACGCGTCTACGATGTCGCCCAAGAAACCCCCTTGGAACTTGCCCCCAATCTCTCCCAACGTTTGCACAATCAGCTTTTACTCAAGCGCGAGGATATGCAGTCGGTTTTCTCCTTTAAACTGCGCGGCGCATACAACAAAATGGCGCATTTGTCAAGGGATTTGTTACAAAAAGGTGTAATTGCTGCTTCGGCGGGAAATCATGCCCAGGGAGTCGCTTTGGGGGCGCGGCAATTGGGAACCCAAGCGATTATCGTTATGCCTGTCACCACTCCGCAAGTCAAAATCGACGCGGTAAAAGCCCGGGGCGGGATTGTCGTCCTGCACGGTGACACCTACGATGATGCCTACACCTACGCGCGGCAGTTAGAAGCGGAAAAAGGCTTAACTTTTATCCATCCCTTCGATGATCCGGAGGTAATCGCCGGCCAGGGTACGATCGGTATGGAAATTTTACGACAATATCAGCAACCGATCGAGGCGATTTTTGTCGCTATTGGTGGCGGTGGCTTAATATCAGGTATTGCAGCCTATGTCAAGCGTTTACGTCCAGAAATTAAAATTATCGGGGTGGAACCTGTGGACTCAGACGCGATGAATCAATCCCTAAAAGCCGGTTATCGGCTGCGTTTGTCCCAAGTGGGATTATTTGCCGACGGGGTGGCGGTGCGCGAGGTGGGAGAGGAGACTTTTCGTCTTTGTCAGCAGTATGTGGACGAGATTATCCTAGTGGATACGGATGATATCTGTGCGGCGATTAAGGATGTTTTTCAAGATACACGCTCGATTTTAGAACCTGCGGGGGCGTTAGCGGTAGCAGGAGCGAAAGCTTATGTAGAAAGAGAAGGAATTGAGGATAAAACCCTCGTTGCTGTGGCTTGTGGGGCGAATATGAACTTTGATCGTCTGCGGTTTGTGGCGGAAAGGGCGGAATTAGGGGAACGGCGCGAGGCGTTGTATGCTGTTACTATTCCCGAACAACCGGGCAGTTTACGGCGTTTTTGCGAATGTGTCGGCAAACGCAATTTAACCGAATTTAGTTATCGTATTGCCGATGAAAAAGAAGCGCATATTTTTGTCGGCGCCCAGATCGAAAATCGCAGCGATGCCAAGAAATTAGCCGAGAGTTTTGAAGCTTGTGGCTTTAAAACCCTCGATATTAGTGATGATGAATTGACTAAACTGCATCTGCGCCACATGGTGGGAGGGCGATCGCATTTAGCCGATCATGAATTATTTTATCGCTTCGAGTTTCCCGAACGACCGGGGGCTTTAATGAAATTTGTCGCCTCCATGAGTCCCCACTGGAATATCAGCGTTTTCCATTATCGCAATAACGGGGCCGATTATGGGCGCATCGTCGTGGGCATACAGGTCCCCCCCGATGAAATGAATCAATGGCAAGCTTTTCTCGATACTCTCGGCTATCGCTATTGGGATGAAAGTCAAAACCGGGCCTATCAGTTATTTTTAGGTTAGGGTTGGCTGAATAAATCTAAAAACCTTGTTGGATAAGGCTTTTAGACTTTTTTTCCCTCAAAAAGTGCTGACCATTGGAGTGATCGGGGGTAAAATTCAGGCACTTTTTCCCTGAAAATTAGGTAACTGACTACCCCAAAATCGGTAAAACCCTACACCCTACACCCCACACCCCACACCCCACACCCTGCCCCCACCAACAAACTTTTTGCCGCAAACCCTAGGTTAAATCGCCATTTTCAGGAAGTTATCAGCAGATGAATCAAGATTTTCCCCATATTTCCGTTTTGAGTCAAGAATTAATCGCCGGTTTAAATATTCAACCCGGGGGGCATTATCTCGATCTTACCCTAGGCGGTGGTGGACACAGCCGGCTGCTTTTAGAAGCTCATCCCGAAACCACAGTAACCGCCATCGATCGCGATCAAAGCGCCCTAGAAGCCGCTAAAATTAGTCTTGCCCCCTATCTAGATAGCCGTTTAACCCTCTGGTGGGGGAACTTCGCCGATTATAAGGGACAAAATAGCAGTTTTGATGGCATTATCGCTGATTTAGGAGTCAGTTCTCCCCAATTCGATCAGAGCGAGCGCGGCTTTAGTTTTCGCCACACGGCAGCCTTAGATATGCGAATGGATCGCTGTCAATCCCTGACGGCAGCCGATATTATTAACCATTGGCAGGAAAAAGAATTAGCGGATCTTTTTTATCAATACGGAGAAGAACGTTTATCTCGTCCTATTGCTCGCTCGATCGTCCAAAAACGTCCCTTTACTACCACCACAGAATTAGCGGCTGTCATCGCCAGTTCTGTCCCCGCTAGTTACCGTTATGGACGCATTCATCCGGCAACGCGGGTTTTTCAATCCCTACGCATCGCTGTTAATCAAGAATTAGATTCTCTGCAAAAATTGTTAAATCAAGCCCCCCACTGGCTAAAATCCGGGGGAATTATCGCTATGATCAGTTTTCATAGTCTAGAAGATCGTCTGATCAAGTATGGCTTTCGCGAAGATAATTCCTTGAAAATTATCACGAAAAAGCCGATTATCCCCAGCCGGGAAGAACAGGCTAAAAATCCTCGTTCTCGTTCGGCTAAACTAAGAATAGCCCAAAAGATAGAATCAGAGGTTATCTGATAGCAGTTATCTTAATGGTGAGGTACAAACTCTCTGGTTTTGGGGAGTCGTTATCTTGATGAGAAAGGCTGTGGTAAAGTAAAAACCAAGAAAAAAAGCCGGTATTTATTCTTGAAAATCACTGACTAAAATAACGCAGTCCTTTTACCAATCTTTCCACTGCCGTTAAAGCTGTTTCTGGAGATAAAGCAGCGTAGGCAAGACGCAAATAACAGCCTTCTGTTATCCCAAAAGTTGAACCGGGTAACACCGCCACCCGCTGCTGCTCAATTAAACTTTTAACTAACTGAAAATCATTCTTGTCTGTGGTAATTTTCAGGAAGAAATAAAAAGCCCCTTCCGCAGTGGCAACATCACAGATATCGCCGATTGATTCTAGAGCATTCAGGCAAATTTCTCTAACTTGACTGATGGTTTTTAACTGTTCTAAAGGATAGCTTTTACCCACCTGTAACGCTCCTAGTGCCGCGTATTGTGAAACCACTGGCGGACAGATTAAAATAGTATCCTGAATCTTATTAATCGCCTCAGATAAATGTTCTGGTACTACCATATAACCAATGCGCCAACTGGCAAAACCGTAGGCTTTTGAGAGACTAAATAAGGAAATAGTCCAGGATTCACTACCAACAATTGCCGCCGGAGAAAAGTGGCGAGCATGGTTATAAGTAAAATATTCATAAGCCTCATCGTGAATGTGATAGATGCCCTTTTTTTGACAGATGCGATTGACTTCTCTTAGGGTATTTTCTGGATAAACTACTCCCGTGGGATTATTAGGGGAAATCGTCACCACTGCCTTAGTTTTTTCCGTGATTGCCTCTTCAATGGCAGCCAGACGCAATTGATAATTTTTGTCTGTGGCAACCAAAATTACTTGACAATTAGCCATTTTTATGGCCATTTCATGATTGAAATAAAAGGGAGTGTTGAGAATAATTTCATCCCCCGGGGAAGTAATGGCTAAAATGGCATTCATAAAGGCCATATTACTGCCCGCCGTCACAAAAATTGCCTGCTTATCGCTGATTTTTACCCGATTATCTTCGGCTAGTTTTTGCCGAATTACTGCTAATAAGGGGGGAATTCCCGCCACAGATTGATATTGATGATTTTTGGGATCAGCTAAGAATAAAGATAGAGATTCGATCGCCTCCCGGGGTGGTTCATAGGAAACAACCCCTTGACCTAGGGAAATAGTGCCGGGGTTCGCTTTAATTAATTGACCGACCACGGGAATAATCGGTGTTTGTACCCCGTCCATGCGGGAGAGAAGGTTTCTCATTAAAGTAATCAATGGAGCCGAGCAGAGTCGAACTGCTGTCCAAATTAGGTATTGACTGTCCGTTCATTCACAGGTTTAGTTTCGATTACCCTCGAAACGGGGACTGTCACTTATCCCGGACAGTGGGATGCTCTAGTTAAAGCTTAGACGGTTAACTAACTAGAGAAAGTTAAACGTGGCATCCGTTGGGGGTTGATCCATAGTCCTTAACGGAGTCAAACTATGAATGCTCGAGTCGATTAGAGACTATTAGGCAGCTACAGGAGCGGCTTTACGAGCGAAAGGAACGATGTTGTTCGCATTTACTTTTTGTTTGAGCCTTTGATTTACGAGAGGAGACTCACTCTCGACCTGTATCACGGGGGAGCTTTCGCTAACCTGTCGAAACCGTTACGGCCCCTTGTGCTTACATTCTGATTATAGCATATTTTTTGATTAAGCTAATTTCCGATTTTCCCAAGGGTTAGAGCCGGGCTAGATCGGTAAAAAAGGGTTTTTATCGCTGATTTTTCTGCAATAGCATCGGTATCAAAGAGATAAGTCGTCAGGTTCTCTCGTCCAAGATATTACCCAGTTCTTGGGCTAATTATTCTGAATCTTCCCAATTTTCGGTTAAATTCCCTAACCCTCCCCTAATTATTGATTGCCTCGGTTTGAATTGCCACCTATCAACAATCTATCTCCATACCACAATTTAGGCATTTTGTCAAAAAAAATTTGACTTTGCAACAAAACTACACAAAAATTAGATCAACGTTGTTCGGGAAAAAAGGGATAATTGGCGAAAGTGTTTGGTTTTGCCCAAGGGAAAAGTCTAGATTTAGCAAGGGTTTTAAGACAACCCAGATCATTAAAACCCTAAAAATTACAATAAAAGGCATCATAGCATAATGCAAAATTATACCAGAATCGCTGGAAGTATTGCAACCTCGTAAATAAATAAAAATTATTCTCAATAAATTCTTAAGTAAAAATAAATATTACCGATTGTAAATTTAAATATTTTTAAGTATTGAAGTTATTTATATATAAAATACTTATCATTTTTCCCTGATTGCCTCTGACTTTTCCCTCCCCACAGTAACCACAGGAAAGACTATTACAGCATAATTATTCGATTCAAGAGCCAAAAGTAAAACCAGAAATATAGAGAGCTTGTTACTAAGCTCTCTATAAAGTTTTGGTCTTTTACCACTTATTTTCCAGACTAGGATCTGTTAGCAGTATTCAAGCTACCCACTTGAATATTCAGATTAATTTTTTGTCCTTCCCGGCTAATTTCTACGGGTAAATTATCGCCGATTTGAGTATTAGCCACAATTTCCTGAACCGCATCGGGATCGGTGACATTCTTACCACCTACAGACTTTAACACATCACCCGATCGCAATCCTGCTGCTGCGGCAGGAGAATCTCTCATCACCCGCACTAACAAGACACCAGAATCATCGGGGATAGTCCAATTATCAGCCATGGGACTATCGGCTAATTGTTCTTTTACCTCTGGGGTTAACTGTACCATTTGAACACCGAGATAGGGATGTTCCACCTTACCCGTGGCGATTAATTGTTCGGCGATTCTTTGGGCAGTTTTAATCGGAATAGCAAAACCTAAACCCTGGGCATTTTGAATGATAGCGGTGTTAACTCCGATAACTTCTCCCCGAGCATTTAACAAAGGTCCGCCGGAATTTCCGGGGTTAATTGCCGCATCGGTTTGCAGGAAATCCACCCGTTTATCACTAGCACCAATTTGGGAGCCATTGCGTTCCTTGGCACTAATAATCCCCGTGGTGACAGTGTTATCTAATCCCAAAGGATTACCGATAGCGATCGCCCATTCTCCCACCTGTAAACTATCAGAATTACCTAATTTAACCGTGGGTAAATTGCTCGTTTCCACCTGTACCACTGCCACATCAGTTAAAGGATCACTACCTAAAACTTTACCATCGATAGTGCGACCATCTTTGAGGGTGACAGTCACCTTATCTGCTCCCTCGACAACGTGAGCATTGGTGATAATTTTACCGTCATTACTGATAATAAACCCGGAACCTGTACCCCTTTGAACTTGTTTTTCTCCTCGCTCTGGTATTTGGGAACCGAAGAAGCGACGGAAAACAGGATCGTTAGCAAATTCCGAAAAATCACCGCCGCCATTGACTTCCCTAGAAGCATTAATTCTTACCACCGCCGGCCCCACTTCTTGCACCACAGAAGCGACAAAATTGGTGGGAATAACTAGGGTTGAGGGAGCGGCTGCGGCTGGTGTGGAGGGGCGAGGATTATTGGTAGCGGTGGCAATATTTTGGGCTAATTCTAGAGGATTTTGACTGTAGGCGTAGGTGGCACCGATACCTAACCCGGCACCCAAAACCAGTAAGGAGGAATAGGCAAAAAGTTTTTTCATTGCAGAAGATTTGGAGCGTTTGGGATTGCCTTCGTTGCTCGGGGAAATATTATCGTTAAAAATATTGTGAGTCATAGTTTTTATTGTTTAACCATTTTGAGAAGGGAATAAAAGTCAGTCCTAATAATCGTGGGTGTGAGAGGAGTGTTTTGGAAAACGGCTTGGGACTGACTATCTCTAATTTAGGCGGGGGATATGAACTTACTGTGACGCAGACATGAACTTTTGATTACAAGTTCATTGTTTTATAGTTTTTGACAGCTATAAGCATTAATACACATGGCACAAGTGAGATGCTCCTCAGCAGAATAGACTCACTACTATGGCACAATTTAATTTTTGGGTTGCATTAATTAACCTAATCTAGGGAAGATAACAATAGAAAAAATGGAATTGTGAGGATAGTTTTATGTTTTGTTAGCCTTTGGAATGCAGGAGAAAAGCCAATAACCAACCGCTTGCTAAACCGCTTAGATTTGTAACAGCAAGAATCAGAAAAATAGCGAAGGATCTAAAGTTTTTCTGGTCTAACTCCCTTGCAATATAAACCTGAGTAAATACTATTACCATGCTCCCTATTCCAGTTACTATTCCTTCAATAAAATTTCCTGACGTAAGGCTGAAAGTAATACCGCCTATTAATCCAGGAAAAGCCATGCAGAAAAGACCCAACAAAGCAGAAAGTAATGCCTGGGAAAGAGAGTCCGTCTTTAAGAAAATCGCACCCACAACCAAAAGCCCAGCCACAACCCCAGCCACAACCCCAGCCGCAGCCCAAAACCCAGCCACAGCAGCCACAACAAAAACCACCGCAACCCAAGCCACAACCACAACCCATAACCCATTCCCAGCCACAGCCGCAGCCCAAACTTGCCAGGGTGCTGAATTGGCAGCTAAAATGTAACCAATTGCACCATAAACAAGAAACACACCGATTAACCAACCCCAGGGAAAGTCTTTTCCTTTTGGTTCTTTCGTTTCAAGTTGAAAGTAAATATCGCCGTCCTTGCCAAGAGAGTTAGAAGGAGGCGCAGTTCCATAAAAAAAGCTTGGTTGATTTATTTCGTAAACTATGCTCTCCGAGGGAAAGTCTTTTCCTTTTGGTTCTTTCGTTGGCTGTGGGGGATTAACTATTTCTTGACGATATTTCTTTTCTACAGGAGGCGGTGGTAATTCCAATTGTTGAAGCCAATCGGACATGGACTGAGGGCGGTTTTCTTTTTCAAAAGCCATCCCCAGAGTAATGGCTTTGTTAAGATGATCACTTAAATTAGGATTAATTTCTTTCGGTGATGTTAAAGGATGATTATCCCGGCGTTCCATTGAAGGAGTCGGTTTTTGTCCGGTGACAGCATAATAAAAAGTAGCCGCAAGCGTATAAACATCGACACTAGGTTTACGATTACTTGTAATGTTTTCTAAAGCTCTATCTTGACTTTGAAAGTGTTCTACAATCTGTTCATAGGGGGCAAAATACAAATTAGCTCCTGAATTTGTGGAACTACTACTGGCCGGAATAATCTCTTTAGCAATGCCAAAATCAATCAAGATAGCATTCCCATTGGGTTGAATCATAATATTGCCAGGGTGAGCATCTCGGTGTACGATTCCTGCTTGATGAACCACCTCTAATGCGCTGCCAATTTGCCGAATATATTTTAAACATTCCGCTTCCGATAATTTTCCTTGAGTTTTCACCCTTTCCATCAAAGTTTGACCCTGAATAAAATCCATCACCAAACAGGGAACTTGACCTTCAGTAAAAAAATCGGAAATACGGACGATATGGGCATGGGGAGTCTGGGAAAATTTGGCTAACTTGCGCCCTTCCGCCTCAAATTGTCTAACATAATCCTCGTATTCCGTATCTCTTTTCTGCAAAATATCAGGAGTTTTGATCACCACTTCCATGGTGAGTTGGCGATGACGTGCTTTATAGGTCAGGCCAAAACCTCCCCGTCCCAAGACCTCAAGGATCTCGTACTTGCCATTGTGGAGGAGTTGTCCCGCTTGCCAAACCATAGAATTTTGCAATAGTTGTTTTTATCATACCAAAAAATCTGCTTTTGTCTCAAAATTGGCTTATGTTTTGGTATTTGAGTTTGTAGGGGCGAAGCATTCGGATAAAAAATTTACGGTTTCAGCGATAGGTTATTGCCCGAATGCTTCTCCCTTACGGGAGTTTGGTGGTGCTTAAGTTTACACCAATGGCACGTCTTGCATCCCATTGTGGTTAGTGAGTTTATCGAACTGCAATCGCCCTTGATCCCCCCTTGATCCCCCCTTGATAAGGGGGGTTTGATCCCCCCTTGATCCCCCCTTGATCCCCCCTTGATAAGGGGGGTTTGATCCCCCCTTGATCCCCCCTTGATCCCCCCTTGATAAGGGGGGTTTGATCCCCCCTTGATACCCCCTTGATCCCCCCTTGATAAGGGGGGTTTGATCCCCCCTTGATCCCCCCTTGATAAGGGGGGCATTTGATAATTTTTAACGCCTACCTACTTAGGAGAAGATGGGGGAGAACCTGTCGGAGTTGGTTGAGGAAATAAAATTTGCTTAATTTTATCTGTCACCCCAATAGATGTTAAAAAAGTCAAGGAAAGAGCTAGTAAACCTGTTGTTGCTGTCACTGCTGTCCAATTAATAACAATGGGTTGAGATATTTTAAATTGTTCTTTTTTGGGAATAGACAAACCTAAATCCTTAAACCATGCTTGCACTGACTGAGGACGTTTATCTATGTCTAGTTCCAATGCCCAAAGAATGGCTTGATTGATATTAGGGCTGATTTCTGAATTGTAGGTTTTCGGCTCAATTAAAGGCTGATGATCAATTTTTCGAGTCATCGCATTCACTGGAATTTTACCCGTTAAAAGCTCGTATAACACGGCTCCTAAACTATAAATGTCGGTAAAAGCTCCGCGTTTAGCATCACGAGAATAACACTCAATAGGCGCAAAACCTGAGGCTAATTCCTGGGTACGAGTTTTGGTTAATTCTTCATCAAAATCTAAGGCTAAACCAAAATCAATTAAGACCGCTTCTGGTTTACCAGTCCGAATCATAATGTTACCCGGTCGAATATCTCGATGCAGAAAACCGCGACTATGTACCACCATTAAAGCCTGTCCAATCTGCTCAATGTAGCGTAAGGCTTCTTTTTCTGGTAAAATTTTTGTTGATCGCCGATCTAAGGTCGTCCCATCAATATATTCCATAACCATGCAGTTAGCTTTACCCTCTGAAAATAACTCTTTAACTCGCACGATATGAGGATGATCACAACCTTTTAATTTACTCGCTTCCTGCCAAAAAAGTTTCTGTAAACGCTTAGACTCCCACAATTTAAAACCCACATCCCTCGGCGTTTTGATCACCACTGAATCACCATTGCGATCGCTGGCTCGATAGGTAATGCCAAATCTTCCTTCACCCAATACTTCCTGAATCCTGTACTGGCCATCTTTAATTTTCTTGCCCAGATCCCAAACCATTAACTCCTAGCTCCTCTGCTCACAAACATTAATTAAACTTATTTTAATAGCGATGTCATTTTCCTAGAAGTATAACCTAATGTGGTGTTAACGACCGGCGACTGGCGACCCAATTAGATAAATTTGACCTAATCTTAGGTTTTATGGCTAGGATTATCTCTTGTCTTTTTTCTCCTTCTGTCTCCTCATCTAAGGGAAGATTTTTGATTTTTACAGGATTTCTATTAATCTTTCAGCAATTCTAAGCGATAACGATACAAAGCCACAGGACGATTCGGCGCTTGGAAAAAATCCGGCGATTGGGGGGAAAGATAAATGGCTGTCACCTGATCGCCTAGAATTTTATTAGGAGATAATAACTGATAGGCGGTGGTGGTTTCCACCTCATTAAGATAAGTATTGGTTTCTCCCCGGAAAATTTGTTGACTAATTTCTGTGGCAATAAATTGATTTTGGCTAGGAGTTTCGCTATTTCTGGCAATTACCGTGGAAATTAGTTGATGAGCGCCGCGTAAAAAGGTAATCTGACGATTGGGATTATTAGGGTCAGTTTTTACCGATAAAACCGATTGATTACCTAAATAGGCGCGACTAATTGCTAAACCATTAAAGGATCGATCGGCCACAATTGATGGTTTACTGATAATGGTAGATAAAAAGGCAGCATTTATCGGTCTGGAAATAGCTTTCTCGATGAATCTCACTGGAAACTCGATCGATTTTTCTAGGTAACGACGATTACTTTCAAAACCGGGTGTGATAATCTGGGGAGAAAGAGGAGCGGTTAAATCGATTAGGGTACTGGTGACAGTCCAATTGCCTACCATCCAATCGGGATAAACTAAATCTCCACTGGCAAAACTAACCACTGGTTTAGTCATCCAGCGAGGATAATTAGTTAAGCGATCGCTTAAATTTCCCGCTATAGACAATTCTAAATGGTTACTACAGCCTAGAATTAATACTAACAAGAACAAAATTATCCTTTGCATGGGTAAAAACCTTTTTTAAGTAATATTCTTTAATTATGAACGATTTTATCAACTCCCAAGCATTTAATCTCGATTCGGCAGTAATTCCCATCCCACCCACTGGTTTTAAATCCGGTTTTATTGGCATTATTGGTCGTCCTAATGTGGGCAAATCCACCCTGATGAATCAATTAGTGGGACAAAAAATCGCCATTACTTCCCCCATCGCTCAAACTACCCGCAACCGTTTGCGCGGCATTGTCACCGACGAGCGCTCCCAGATGATTTTTGTCGATACCCCCGGCATTCACAAGCCCCATCACGAATTGGGCAAAGTTTTAGTTAAAAATGCTGAAAACGCCATAAATTCTGTAGACTTGGTTTTATTTGTTGTCGATAGTAGCAATTTTTTGGGCAGGGGCGATCGCTACATTGCCGATTTACTGACTAAAAACCAAACCCCCACGATTTTAGGGCTAAATAAAGCCGATCAGCAACCGGAAGACCCGGAGCCTATCGACGATAGTTATCGCACCTTAGCGACGGAAAATAACTGGCCTCTGCTCAAGTTTTCGGCACTGGAGGGGACGGGAATCGAAGAATTACAAAATCTGTTAATTGATTCCCTCGAAGTCGGTCCCTATTACTATCCCCCCGATTTAGTCACCGATCAGCCGGAAAGGTTTATTATGGGCGAATTAATCCGCGAACAGATTTTACTGCAAACCCGTCAGGAAATTCCCCATTCTGTGGCGGTGGTGATTGAACGCGTCGAGGAAACTCCCGCTTTAACCAAGGTTTTTGCCGCCATCAATGTGGAACGAGCTTCCCAAAAAGGGATCGTCATCGGTAAAAATGGCAGTATGTTAAAAGCGATCGGCTCTTCCGCTCGATCGGCTATTCAAAAGTTAATCGCTGGGGAGGTATATTTAAAATTATTTGTGAAGGTAGAACCGAAATGGCGACAATCTCGCTCACTTTTAGCAGAATTTGGCTATCGCACCGAGGAGTGAATTGGGTTGTAGGGTGTGGGGTGTGGGGAGAAGCTTTTTTTCAGTGTTGCCAAAGGCACGGCGTAGCCGTCCAGTAAACAGTGAACTGAAAACTCACATCTGAAAACTGAAAACTGATAACTGATAACTGATAACTGATAACTGATAACTGATAACTGATAACTGAAATGACCGATATTACAAACCTAATCAAACAGGTACACCAAGAGGCAAAAAAAGAGGATTTTCCCATCGATACCCTAATTTACCAAGAGGCAAAAAAAGACCCCTTTGAACCAGTTTTGTATGCTGGGAATCTTGCTAGTCAGTTATGCTTTTTTGGCCGGGATTTAGGACGAGATGAAGTGTATGCAGGACAACCTTTGATCGGGGCTGCCGGTAGAATGGTAAGAGAGGGATTTTTTCAAGCTTGGCAGGGGAGAAAATCTCATGATCGTCAAGAGTTATTATCGGTGTGCGATCGAATTTTCCTAACTAATACAGTTCCCTACAAACCGCCGGGTAATAAAGCTTATTCTGGGGAAGTGAAAGATCGTTTTCGTCCATTTATAGAAAAACTGCTCGTTTTTTATTGGCAAGGTGATCATATCATTCCCCTTGGCACGGAAGCTTTTAAATGGTTTGAACCCTACGGTAAACCGAAAGAAGTAGATAAATTCTATCTTGATAAAGAACGCTTTACCAAAAAACTGCTAGTTACCCTTACCGCTACCGATGAAGATGGATTAAAACAGCAAAAGAAAGTGACTTTATTACCTCTCCCCCATCCTTCTCCTCTCAATCAAAGATACTATGCTCTTTTTCCTGATTTATTACAAAAAAGATTAACTGAATTTGCCTTTTAACTAATGAGAATTTACGGCAATCGTCCCATAAAAACCCTAGCAGGACAATTAACCCGTCCGACGACAGCAAGGGTCCGAGAAGCTTTATTTAATATCTGGCAACATAAATTATCCGGCTGTCGTTGGTTGGATCTTTGTGCGGGTAATGGTTCCATGGGTGCGGAAGCTTTATGTCGAGGTGCGAGTCTAGTAATCGGAATTGAACAATCAGGACGCGCTGGCGAAATTATCAAGGAAAATTGGCGCAATTTAGCAACTTCTCCCCAGCAATTTCAAGTAATTCGGGGAGATGTACGGACAAAGTTAGCCACTTTAGCGGGGAAAAGTTTTGATTTAATTTATTTTGACCCTCCCTACGAAAGCGGTTTATATTTACCGGTACTAACTGCCATCTCTCAATCTAATTTATTAGATTCTCTGGGGGAAATTGCCGTGGAACACAATCCCAAATCTTGGCCAGCAATTAATCTAGAAGGTTTAACCATTTGTCGTCAAAAACACTACGGCAATACTACCTTAACTTTTTATCAAAAAACAGATGAATTATGAATTATGAATTATGAATTATGAAGTGGGGAGAAGGGAGAATAAATAAAAATAATCTCCTGCCGACCGCCGAAAATGGTCAACTTTATTTGGCAGTCCAGAAAAAATTATTATTTCTCAACAAAATCACATAATTTGTCACTTTTCTTGACAATTATCCTGAGTAAAGCGAGAAACTTTCTGACAACCGCAGTTAATCGCCCCCCTTTTTAGGCTATTTAAGTAGGTGGGTGGAATTAAATATAAAATGAACGTAGGTTGGGTTGAAGCATGAAACCCAACGCCCGCATGGGTTACGCTACCGCTAACCCATCCTACAAATAATTGTGCCTACCTACTTAAAGAAAAATTAGGGTTTATTTCGATAAAATTAGCAGTAAATAGGCTGTAACCTCCTAAAAAACTTAAATCCCTTTTCCTAGTTCTTGTTTTGACCTGAAACTACACCGAAGTTTTCTGACACGGCAGCCCAACCATCTCCACTTAACCCTTGCTGCTCCCCAGATTATCCCCTAGTTTTTGTATAAATTTATACCCGACTATTTTTGTCGGGTATATTTGACACCAAGATTTTGCCGGTGATAGGATGTGTGTAGATTCAGTTGACGGCAAGACAGGAAAATCATGACCCTAGCGACAAACATCGAAACCTCAAAATTCATCCCCACCTTTACCCGCTTGGTTTCTAAGGAAGGAGGGACCTCCTACCCCCTGAAAGCGCTGAATATCTGCGAAGAAACCTTTGCCCCCCTAGAAGTGGACTACGATTACGACCTCATCCGTCGCACCGTTACCAGAGAAAGCATTCAAGCAGGTCCCAATTCCATCTGGCGCTATCGTTCCTTTTTGCCGGTGGAAAGTGAAAATCCTATCGATGTGGGTACGGGTATGACTCCCCTAGTTAAATCCCACCGTTTAGCTCGGCGCTTGGGTCTAAAAAATCTCTACATTAAAAATGATGCCGTCAATATGCCCACTCTCAGCTTCAAAGATAGAGTGGTATCCGTCGCCCTTACCCGGGCCAAAGAATTAGGTTTTACTACCGTTTCCTGTGCTAGTACGGGAAATCTCGCCAATTCCACCGCCGCTATTGCTGCTCACGCCGGTTTAGACTGTTGTGTTTTCATTCCCTCCGATTTAGAAGCGGGCAAAATTCTCGGCACCCTAATCTATAATCCCACGGTCATGGCAGTTAAAGGCAATTACGATCAGGTTAACCGTCTCTGTTCAGAAGTGGGCAATACCTACGGTTGGGGTTTTGTCAACATCAATCTGCGCCCCTACTATTCCGAAGGTTCCAAAACTTTAGGCTTTGAAGTGGCTGAACAATTAGGCTGGAAACTCCCCGACCATATTGTCGCACCTTTAGCCAGTGGTTCCCTCTTTACCAAGATTTATAAAGGCTTCCAAGAATTCGTCAAAGTCGGTTTGGTGGCAGATAAAGCAGTGCGTTTTAGTGGCGCTCAAGCGGAGGGTTGTTCCCCCATTGCCCAAGCTTTCAAGGAAGGACGGGATTTTGTCGCCCCAGTTAAACCCAATACTATCGCCAAATCGATCGCTATTGGTAATCCCGCCGATGGTGTTTATGCCCTTGATATTGCCCGTAAAACTGGCGGTAATATTGAATCCGTCACCGATGCCGAAATTATCGAAGGTATTAAACTTTTGGCAGAAACGGAGGGCATTTTCACAGAAACCGCAGGCGGTACAACTATCGCTGTCTTGAAAAAATTAGTAGAAGCGGGTAAAATCGACCCCGAAGAAACCACGGTCGTTTATATCACCGGTAATGGTCTAAAAACCCAAGAAGCGGTACAGGGTTATATCGGTGAACCCCTGTTAATCGAACCGAAATTAGAAAGTTTTGAACGGGCCCTGGAACGTTCCCGCACCCTCGAACGCCTCGAATGGCAACAGGTTCTCGTCTAGAATTGATGTTCGGGGATGATGGGGCAATTATCCTCTTGCCTCATCTCCACAAGCAATTTAAATTCGCGTGCAGCTTACCGTCCTTTCCACTTTTTCCTTGATATCTATGGCTGTAAAAGTTCTCATTCCTACTCCCCTGCAAAAATTTACAGAAAATAAGGCTACCATCGAGTGTAGTGCTAGTAATGTCGGTGATTTAATCGAATCCTTAGAAGCAAGTTTCCCCGGTATTAAGGCCCGCTTATGCGATGAAGAGGGCGCACCCCGGCGCTTTTTAAATTTCTACGTCAACAGTGAAGATATTCGCTTCCTCGATGGGACAAAAACCCCCTTAAAAGATGGCGATGAAGTCAGTATCGTTCCTGCGGTGGCTGGAGGTTAACCTCCCCATAAGTTTGTTTTCCGTCAATTGTAATTAAACCCCTAGAAAGTGATGTTTTCTGGGGGCTTTTGTTCAGGTAAGTTTTAGTTAGGGTTGCCAGAAAAACCTAATCTTTGTGTCCTTTGTGCCTTTGTGGTTGTTCATATTATTAAGTAGGTAGGCACAATTATTTGTAGGATGGGTTAGCGGTAGCGTAACCCATGCGGGCGTTGGGTTTCATGCTTCAACCCAACCTACGTTCATTTTATATTTAATTCCACCCACCTACTTATAAGCTGAGACACATTTGGTCAATTGCCATAGAAGTTCTCATCTAAGATTTGCTCTGGCAAGAAAGGACAAATTTGAGGATAATCATTTTCTGGGGGAATCCGAACACCAAATTGAGGGAGTTTCCCTTCCTTAATTGCCACTTGACGAGCATCTGGATAAGCTTCCTCAATGGCAGTTTCTAGATAGGATTTCAGGGAAGGAGTATCGCGTAAGTTTTTCTCAATTCGCTGGCGATGCTCAATAATAGAACAATACCAGCTATCCTTCATTGATGGCGGTGCGTCGTGCTGTACTTTTAATTTGAGCAAATGAGCCAAAAGAATCATCAAATTACTTTCTAAAGTTCTTTTTTCCGATTTTCCCAACTCGGTTAACTCCTCAATTAAGTTATCAGTATCCAGCGCAGCAAATTCCCGCTTCTGTAGGTGGCTAATTGTTGTTGCGAGCCATACTTGAAAATCTTGTTCGTAGAGAGTTTTGGACATAGCGATAAGTTGTTCCTTCGAGTCAATAACTAGATTGATAACTAAGCGGCTACAATTCTCAAGGCGTTACTAATTTCTAGCTTCCCTTGTAGTTTACCAAAAAATCACCTAAAATTGAAACTAAGTAGGTAGGCGTTAAAAATTATCAGATGCCCCCCTTATTAAGGGGAGATCCCCCCGCCTATCGGCACCCCCCTTATCAAGGGGGGCAGGGGGGATCGAACCTAAAATTTATCTTCAATTTAATTATAACCAGCTACTTATCTGTATCCCTTGCTGACTGCATCTGGCTCCCTACACCATTTTCTACTATCTTTGAGCAAACCCGCAAAAGATAAGGAGTTAAAACTATGCCTTTAAGTTGGAATGAAATAAAAAATCGCGCCATCGCTTTTCAAAAAGAGTGGGAAGGAGAGACTTCAGAAAAAGCAGAATCTCAATCTTTTTGGAATGATTTTTTTAATGTCTTTGGCATTTCACGGCGTAGGGTAGCCAGTTTTGAGCAACCGATAAAAAAAGCAGATAATAAACAGGGTTTTATTGATTTACTCTGGAAAGGAACGATTTTAGTTGAGCATAAATCGAAGGGGAAAGATTTAGAAAAAGCCACACAACAGGCTAAGGATTATTTTCCCAATTTAAAGGAACATGAGTTACCGCGTTATATTTTAGTCTCGGATTTTCAACGGTTTAAATTATATGATTTAGATTCAGGCAATCAATGGGAATTTGAATTAAGTAATTTTGTTGATAATGTTCATTTATTTGATTTT
>NZ_JBHFLL010000252.1:0-5630 GCF_041928595.1 Microcystis sp. BLCC-F209 | reverse complement strand
CCAGCTTTGGTGGGTAAAATGTATTCTAAGATACATTTCTCAAGAGCGAGGGGGTGGAACGAACCACAAAGACACAAAGGACACAAAGATCGATCGATCCTATGTCAATTAAACTTATCACACAGAACCTAGAAGAGCCTCAGCCCTAGGAGGCAGGAGGGATCAAAGACAAAATTTATCTTCTACTTAATTAGAACCAGTTACTTAGACTAGGTAATTACTATCCTAGAAATGGTGTTAAATTAACCTTATTTTTCCTGTTTTTCTAAAGCTAATTGCACTAATTTATCGACCAATTTCTCAAACTCTAAACCAGTGGCTTTCCAGAGTTGGGGATACATACTAAAATTAGTAAACCCCGGCAGAGTATTAATTTCATTGAGCAACACTTCCCCAGTCTTCTCCACATAGAAAAAATCCACCCGCGACAATCCCGCAGCATCCACAGCTTTAAATGCTTCTACAGCCATTTCTCGCACTTGATTAGCAATTTTATCGGGAATATTAGCGGGAATAACCATACTCGATCGCCCATCAGTATATTTAGTTTCATAGTCATAAAAATCACTATCAAAAGTAATTTCTCCCACCAAAGAAGCTTGGGGATTATCATTACCTAAAACCGCACATTCGATCTCCCTTGCGGTTACTCCTGCTTCAACAATAATCCGTCGATCATAACTAGCAGCACTATCTAAAGCAGCCTCTAATTCTTGCCGGTTGCGTGCTTTACTAATACCCACCGAAGAACCTAAATTAGCCGGTTTAATAAAACAAGGATAACCTATTTCCTCGGCGATTTGATCGCACAATTGCGGAAAAACACAGGCATTTGACCACACTTGCGAGCGGGTTATGGCCTTATACTTAACTTGGGGTAATCCAGCGGCTGCAAAAGCAGTTTTCATGGCAATTTTATCCATGCCTAGGCATGAACCCAGAACCCCACTACCCACAAAAGCAACCCGCATGAGAGTGAGTAATCCTTGCAAAGTTCCATCTTCTCCATTCGGTCCGTGGAGAATTGGAAACCAAACCTCAATTTCGCTCACTTCTGGAGGAAATTGCCAGATATTGACTTTTATATCACTCTCAATAGCTAGGGGTTGCCCAGAGGTTAAAATTTGTCTAGCAGTTGCTGCCGAATGCCAACAGCCATTTTTATCGATATAGAAGGGTATAACTGCGTATTTGTCAAGATTTTCGGGATAATTAAAAGCTTGCAGGATCGATCGAGCCGAATTGATAGATACCTCGTGTTCTCCCGATCGACCACCAAACAACAATCCTACCTTGATCTTATCCATATTATCCTCTCTAGACCCAGCTAGATCCTAAATTAGAGTTCAACTATCATATATACTATGGGCGGAGTTGACAATAGTTGCCAATGATTTAGATGCAGCTGTTCCTCGTCAGATCGGAGTTTTGGCAAAACCTCAAGATAAATTAATTATCGCTCATGATGAGATGTGGTCGTTCTTTCCCTCAAAAAATGGATAATCACCTTGGAGCTATTCACCCCCCGAAATTGAATGATTATTTAGCTAATTTTTCCAGTTTTTTCTTAGTTTTCTGAAGTTTTAAGGCTAAATTACCATGATGTTCGGGATAGTAAACGTGCAAGAATTCGATAAAATCCTCGATTGTACAAGGTTGATGAAATCCCCCTAAGTTACCGTGGAATTCTTGGTGAATTTCTTCTTTAATAGTCACCAAATTCAGATCTAATGTCGCTAGATGGGGATATTTTTGGACAGAGTAAAGATGATGGACAGCGAGATTAAATTTATTATTTCTATCCGGTTTTTGCCCTGTCACCTGACAAGTGTTTTTATCTCTAGTTTTAGCTCGTTTTTTAGCCTTTTCAATCTCGATTTTTTGTTTGGTATCGTCATCTAGATTTTCCTGAATTTCTTTAAAGGCAAGAGGAAACTCGATTTCAATCATTTTACACATTTCTTGGCGCGATTTATTCGTCAAAGTTTCACTCATGGATTTAGAAATGCGAACAACTCCACTTTCAGAGAACCAAAACTCTCTTTTTTCATCTTCGTAAAAATCTACTCCTATTTTTAAAGGACGAACTTCTGTTTTAGTATTTTTGATTACCTTAGCAAGTTCTTCATCATCAACTTTCAAAGATGAAGATTCGTGGAGTTTAAGATTATTGAATGTTTGATTTAGCTTGGCTCCATTAGTTTTTAAAATTCGCCGCAAACTCTGTTTATGAATCATAGCCACTCCTTGATAAACTTTAATTTCGCCAGAGTCAGCCAATTCATTAAAAATTAATTTTCGTGCCAAAGAGCGACGAATTTTTTGATCGTGCTTAGTAAAAAATTCTCTAAATCTGTATAAAATTCCTCGCTTTTCATGCTGATCAATATAGGAAGCAATTTTTAAAGCACCTTCAAAAGAAAACAATCTAACTTTATCTTTTTTGTTGACAAATTGATAATCGACACCTTCAACTAAATCCCAATCATCATTAGGATCAGCATCAAAAATATCAACAATTTTGTCTAGTTTTTCAAGAGTAATAGAAAACCATTGAGCTAATTCGGTATCCCGGATCAGGAAGGTATTTGCTTTCTGAGGCATGATTATTTTATCTCCGTGGTGATAGACTTATACATGACAGTTAAACAATCAAAAACTTCTGCGTCTCCTGTTTCTTGGTTATCGGGATGATAGATCTTAGAAAGACGATAATAGGCATTTTTAATGTCTTCCTTAGTGGCAGTTTTTGGATCAAGCTCGAAAACACGATAGGGATAAAAATATTTAAATATATTAATACCATTAATACAATGCTTACCTGTTTCCCCATCTTCTTCTGGTAAAATACCTACATACTCTCTGTAAATTTTTTCCCAACTTTCTCGCTGAGATAAATTGATGTTATCAAAGGCTCTAGTAGCCATTTGAAACATACTCGATTTTTTTAATTCTGTGGTATTGCTAACCTCAAAATAGGCATAAACTGCCTGTTTAAGTTGCGTTAGAGTTAAAGGTTTAACTTTTGGGACTGTGGTGGTGGTGGCTGTAGTTTTTGATTTAGTTAACGATGGTTTAGGAGACTTTTTACGGTGGTTTTTGATGACAAAATCGGCAAAATCTTCGAGAATACGACTTTCGATCGAGTATTGCTCACAGATATGACTAATCTGCTCTAAAATGAGCGAGTTAAGAGGATTAGTGGTCATAATTTCCCTAAGAAGCTGCAAAAAATCTAGCCTTTCTTATCAAGATGAAGTGTAGGCTAATTTGGTATTAACGACCGACGACTGACTCCCGAAAACTTCCTATCTTAAATTAATACCACTGCTGTGGCCACTTTATCAAGTGGGTAATCATAAAAAAAATTGCTGGGATATTATAGATTTAAGTCAATAACCCCTTGCCGCAGTGGCAATTGTCTTGCCTGTCCTGCGGCTCAAATGACTATGGTAAAATCAGTCAACTAGAAATGACGGGAAACGATTTTTTCGATGGTTGCTTGGGTATCCTGCAGCAGTTTCTCGCGACTATCTCTAGTATTAGTCAGACTAGGCACGAGATTACGAGCTTGTAAAGCCATGTGAAGTTGTAGTTGAGCTACATACTCGCGGATATCTTCACGGGGTTCCGATTGGTTGGGGTGAAACATAGAGAAACTGCAAGGGGCTTGTCTAGCTGATGGTGTCTTGTCGATAACTCCTATACAAGTTATCACGAGAGCTTAGGTTCCAGTCAAGGGTCGGCGGCAACTCTACACATTTCTCAACACAACTTACCGGAAATTTGGGTTTAACCCCGTCCTTTAAGGACGGCTTGGATGCTAGAATGCTTGTCAGTGGTTCCGACCGTGAGAACGAGAGGAAACAGGTTAAACGTCCTACTCCGTGATCTCAAAATTTAGGCTCTTCGTTACTTGTTATGGTTCGATAGGAGGGCATAAATCGACTAAATCCTTTAAATCCTTAGCTGGCCAGAGACATAATTGATGAGCTTGTTCTAGATAGAAAACAATTGACAAAAGGCGATACAGGAAACTAATTACTATCATCGCCTGATTATTAAGTAGTCGTGCAAAATTAATTGCCCATTCGTAAAATATTGGAGGGATAGGCAAGTCTCCGATTTTGTCAAGGGTTTTGGCCAAAAAAAACGCCTCTGGGAGGCGGGGGTGAAAGGTATCACCCCGGGAAAATATTAAACGCCAAAAGACTTACCACAGCCACAGGTTTGACTGGCGTTGGGATTAGTGAATTGGAAACCACCGCCGATCATCGCGTTGCTGTAATCTAACATGAGACCGTAGAGATAGAGCAGACTTTTTTTATCAGAGACGATTTTAAAGCCATCGTAATCGAAAACCTCATCTTGGGGGCCAATATTGCCAGGATGCTCAAAATCCATCATATAGGACATTCCCGAACAACCACCCTGACGCACACCCACGCGCAAACATAAATCCTTGCCCTCTTGCTCTTTGAGCATGGTAAGGTGTTTGAGGGCAGCCTCACTGAGTAAAATTCCTTTTCCTTGAATCTGAGTAGCTTGTGTCATCTTTAGCAGGAACTCCTAAACGCAGTTGAAGGGGACATATAAAACTTTACCTTCTCCTATCCATCTTAACGATAGTTGAGGGCTGATGACTGGATTACTGTTTACTTTTTCCAGCCTCGCAGGAGTTATAGAGCAAAAAGAAGCAAAAAACTGGGATTATTAATTAAATAGGGTTGCCAGAGACGACTAGATTCTTGAAACAAACCCTAGAGCCATTCTCAGCCGATTTTCATCACCCAACCCTGGGGGGACGATAATCAAATCAGGAAAACGCTACTTTGGGGATGCCGAAAAAGCAGCCGGAAAAGAGCCAAAGAAATTCACTTTTCTAAGCGGAGATTAGTGCCGCTGCTATCGGTGCGATAAACCCAAGTTTTTTGGTTATCAGTCAGAATAATTCGCCATCCTTGCACCAGTGCTTGAGTACAGAATTCTCCCGGTTTAGCTAATCCTAAACAACCATCGGGCCAGGTTTGTGGTTGTGCTGCTTGAATTTGCAAGCGATTAACGGATATCTTGGTTTTCCGACTCAAATCTTGACGGGTAGCGGCGATGACCGAATTGGGTGGCTCAGGAGATGCTAAACTGGGTGGCACTAAGAGGAGAGAAAGCAGAGTCATTAGCATTAAAGTGCCAGTTGCTCCCTGAATAATTCTCGTTTTACCGATTGGTACTTGCTGGCTTTGGCTAAAATTTTTTCTAGATATCATCTTTAGTGCTGCCTCTTTCCGGGGGGTGATAGTCTGAGCAAATTTTCCTGTTTATCATCAGTGTAACCGATAGTTAGTAAAAGTATAGTCAAATATATACAGACTGAATTCCATTTCAGAAATTCCCTTCACTTTTACTTCGAGAGATTGATTCTCCTTGGGTGAACTACGCACCTCTCTATCCCATAGCGGTTAAACGCATTTGGGAATGCTTTTCGCAAAATGTTGTAGGAACCCATGACATCAGATTGAACCAGAATCCCCTTATCTGTACGATATAACCCTCGCGAAATTCTTTTTCCTGAAAACACTGGCTTTTCAGTTATCTGTCCATAAACGGGGAGAGGATCGTCATTCAAAAAATTA
>NZ_JBHFLL010000251.1:0-8249 GCF_041928595.1 Microcystis sp. BLCC-F209 | reverse complement strand
AGTTATCAGTTATCAGTTATCAGTTATCAGTTATCAGTTATCAGTTATTAGTTATTAGTTATTAGTTATTAGTTATTAGTTATAGTCATTTCAATTAAGATTGAGAATATAAATGCCAGAGTTCATAAGGTTTTCATCGGTCTAGAGTGGATCAGAATTATCTGAAATGACTATATCAGATGTGAGTTATCACTAACCCAGGCGGGCGTTGGGTTTCATACTTCAACCCAACCTACGTTCTGATTACTGATCACTGTTTACTGATTACTGTTCACTGAAAGGGGTATTCGTGAGAGAGGAAGGGTAAGGGGATTAATTCTCCTGTTGCCTCGCCGATTTGTACTTTTAAACCCTCTCCTCCCGCTTTTGTTTTCACATAACCCAAGCCAAAATCCTCCAGCACACTGGTGAGTAAACCGACTTTTTGCGCTTCTAAAATAATCGGGGTATTGCTGGGGACGGGTTGGCTGAGTTTTATGCCCCAAAGTCTTTGTTTTACGCCTTTATAGGTGTTAAGACGGGCGATAGTTTCTTGACCAATATAACAACCCTTATCAAAGACAATCGCTCGCCATAAACCGGCCTCTAAAGGGTTATAATCTTCGGTTAATTCTCGATCGACTGCCGGTCGGCCTTGATGGATTCTCAGGTATTCCCACACCTGCTCATCTGCGGGAGTAACGCCATTTTTAATTAAATTTTCCCAGAGGGGACCGGCTTCGGCGGCGGCAACGATTAAAGTGTATCCGGGTAGGTCTAAGCCGGTGCCGACGGCCACTCTCAGGGCGGGTTGAGAAAGGAGATAATGACTATGCTGCACCCCCGTTAAAATATGCTCTGGAATGGCGATTTTTTGCAGGTATTGCCCGCTTTCAGCACCGATTAGGGTGACAATGCCAAAATTATCGGTTAAGTCGCTAATTTCCACTTTATCGAAGGGGAAAATATAGCGATCGATCAATTCCAGTAAAAATTGACGACGTTGGGGAGAAACGAGGATGAGGAGGGAATCATCGCCGGCGTAAACTGTGACAAAATCGAGGGTACGACCGGTAGAGTTAAGGAAAATTGTCTCACAACCCTGACCCGGTTTCAGGCGATCGATCGCGTTACTGGTTTGATTGTGGAGAAAACGCAGTCGATCCTGGCCTTTTAATTCTAATAAACCCCAATCGGAGCGATCGATTAAAATTGTTTGGGATGCTAAACTTTGGGGATCATTGTGGTAATCTTTGAGAAAATTAGCGGCATACTCTGCCTTGATCGTTTCTAAATCTGCTTTCATTGGGGTAAATTAGCGAATAATCGGTTAATAATGCGCTCGGTTTTCGTTTCCAAACTCTGCCAATCTAGTTCACCGGTGGGGTCGAGGAGACTGGTATCGATGGTGACGCTCTCTCCTTCATCGGTGGGATAATCGAGAAAACAGACTTGAAAACAAAGTTCCCAAATATTTACAGTAACGGAGCGATCGAGATAAGTCAAACAGAGCAGATAACTGGGATAGGGATCTTGAATTTCTGTATAAGTTCCTTTCCAGAGGGAATTTTCTAACTGTTTACGCAGATTATCCAGCACCCGAATAAATGCCGGCTGCATTAATAATTGTGCCTGTTCCCAAGCGGTAATATCTTTAAATTTTGGATTCATCTTATCAGTGATCAGTTATCAGTTATCAGTTATCAGTTATCAGATTTGAGGATTAAGTGATAAAGGCAGTTATCAGATTTGAGGATTAAGTAGGTAGGCACAATTATTTGTAGGATGGGTTAGCGGTAGCGTAACCCATGCGGGCGTTGGGTTTCATGCTTCAACCCAACCTACGTTTATTTTATATTTAATTCCACCCACCTACTTAAGTGATAACGGCATGAACAGTGCTGTCTTTTCACTGTTTACTGTTTACTGTTTACTGATCACTGGTTACTGTTTACTGATAACTGATAACTGATTTAAGCTGTTACTAGGGTTGCTTCCTTAGCTGCCATCATTTTCATCAGGTCTAACATCCGGCAGGAGTAACCCCACTCGTTATCGTACCAAGAGACGACCTTAAAGAAATTGGCATTAAGTTGAATGCCTGCTTTAGCATCAAAGATACTGGAACGGGGGTCAGTGATAAAGTCACTCGATACCACTTCCTCATCGGTATAACCGAGGATGCCTTTCATCGGTCCTTCGCTGGCGGCTTTCATAGCGGCGCAGATTTCCTCGTAACTGGTGGCTTTTTCGGTTTTAAAGGTTAAATCCACCGCCGAAACGTTGGGAGTTGGCACACGGAAAGCCATACCGGTTAATTTGCCTTTTAGGGAAGGAATAACTAGGGTTACTGCTTTGGCTGCTCCCGTGGAGGAGGGGATAATATTTTGACCGGCGCCGCGACCACCGCGCCAATCTTTTTTCGATGGACCATCCACGGTGGGTTGAGTGGCGGTCATCGAGTGTACCGTGGTCATTAATCCTTCCGCCAGTCCGAAGTTATCGTTAATAACTTTGGTGATCGGGGCCAAACAATTGGTGGTACAACTAGCGTTAGAGACGATCAGATCTTTAGCGGGATCGTACTCATTATCGTTAACTCCTAGTACAATAGTACGAATCTTGTCGGGGTCTTTGGTGGGTGCGGAGATAACCACCCGTTTAGCCCCAGCTTCTAGATGTTTTCCTGCCCCTTCTGCGGTGGTAAATAAACCGGTGGACTCGACCACATAATCGGCCCCGGTTGCACCCCAGGGCAGTTGAGCGGGGTCTTTAATCGAGTAACAGGGGATAAACTTACCATCCACGACGATGCCATCTTCTTTCGCTTCTACCGTACCCTGAAAACGTCCGTGGGTGGAGTCGTATTTGAGCAGATAGGCAATATTATCGGAGGGAACCAGATCATTTATACCAACAAACTCGAAATCAGGATTTTGGATACCCGCCCTAAAAACGAGGCGACCGATACGACCGAATCCGTTGATGGCGACTCTTACTTTTGTCATGAAAAAAACTCCTTTGCAGCTGCGATAAGCTTAGGCACGATCAAGAAAAAACAATCCGAGAATTGATTAGCCTGTAGAGAATCACTATATATGCTAATCAGCTTTTATTGATCGCTAGATGAAGTATAGAAAGATTTTAAGTTTCAGTGCTTCCAAGATAAAAAATAATAAATTTTCTACCCTAGTCTTCCCCGCCACCGGCATCGAGAAAACCTGATTAGACCCTTGCCGACCAACGAAAATATGATTATATAGCCTTTTGGGAAAAGTTGACATTAAAAAATAATTAAAAGCTTTCTGAGAATTTGTGGATTCCTAAGTTAAGAACATATTAATATGCCTTTAAAAGCGATTTAAAAACCCCGCCCGACTGACATAAATTCCCCTAGCCGGATTGGCAAAATATAGCTTATTTTAATAGTTTTTTGCGCCCCAAAAGGTTAGACTCTTGATTACAGTTTGAAAACTGACCGAGGGTTAACCCTCTCGATAATCTGGAGAAATTGTCTATCAACTCTCTTAATCTCATCGTTCATAGATATTGGAGAAATATTCATGGTATCCGCACCAGAAAGACCCTTAACAGAACAAAATCCCCTTTCTCAAGATGAACTCTACAAAACCCATGCCTATTGGCGCGCTTGTAACTATTTAGCTGTAGGTATGATTTATCTGCGCGATAATCCCCTGCTTAAAGAACATCTTAAACCCGAACACGTTAAGTATCGTTTACTTGGTCACTGGGGAGCAAGTCCGGCCTTAAGTTTTACCTACGTTCACCTCAACCGTTTAATCAAAAAATACGACCTCGATGTGATTTTTATGGCAGGTTCTGGCCATGGAGCGCCGGGGGTACTCGGTCCGGTTTATCTAGAAGGAACCTATTCGGAAATTTACCCCGATAAAAGTGAAGACGAGGAAGGATTACAAAAATTCTTTAAACAATTTTCTTTTCCCGGTCACATCGGCAGTCACGTCACCCCCGAAACCCCCGGTTCTATCCATGAGGGCGGCGAACTGGGTTATAGTGTTTCCCATGCCTACGGTTCTGTTTTTGACAATCCCGACCTTATTACGGCCGTGGTGGTGGGTGATGGGGAAGCAGAAACCGGTCCCCTTGCTACCGCGTGGCACTCGAATAAATTCCTTAACCCGATTCGCGATGGTGCGGTACTGCCAATTTTAAACTTAAACGGCTATAAAATCGCTAATCCCACCATTCTCTCCCGTATTTCGACCCACGAGTTAGAAAGTCTCTTTGTCGGTTACGGTTACACTCCCTACATCGTCGAATGTAAGGAGGATGAAGACCTCATGCACTGCCATCAAAAAATGGCCGCTACCCTAGAACACTGTATCAATCAGATTCGCTCCTATCAACAGGAAGCTCGCAGCACAGGAGTGGCTAAACGTTACCCCTGGCCGATGATTATCCTCCGGTCCCCCAAGGGTTGGACAGGTCCGAAAAACGTTGATGGTCATAAAGTGGAAGGATTCTGGCGCGCTCACCAAGTCCCCATGGGTGCTATGCAGGAAAACCCCGACCACTTGAGAAAATTAGAGGAGTGGATGAAAAGCTATAACCCGGAGGAATTATTTGACTATACCACGGGTAAATTTAAGCCGGAATTTAAAGAACTCGCTCCTATTGGTCATCGTCGCATGAGTGCTAATCCCCACGCTAATGGCGGATTGCTGCGGAAAGACCTAAAAATGCCCGATTTTCGTCAATATGCCGTAGATATCACCCACCCGGGCCAGGTGGAAGCGGAAAACACGGGAGTGATGGGGGTATTTTTGCGGGATGTAATGCGAAATAATATGACTAATTTTCGCGTTTTTGGTCCGGATGAAACCGCTTCTAATCGTTTAGCGGCTCTCTATGAAGTGACTAAAAAAGCTTGGTTAGCTGATACCTATCCAGAGGATTTAGATGGTAGTCAATTATCTCCCGATGGTCGTGTGATGGAGATGCTGAGTGAACATACTTTAGTCGGTTGGTTAGAGGGGTATTTATTATCTGGTCGTCACGGTTTATTTCACTCCTACGAGGCTTTTGCTCATGTTATTGATTCCATGTTCAACCAACACGCTAAATGGCTCGATATCTGCAAAAATCATGTGCCTTGGCGCGCTTCTGTTTCCTCTTGGAATCTGTTGTTATCCTCGGTGGTTTGGCGGCAGGATCACAATGGTTTTAGTCACCAAGACCCCGGTTTTATCGATTTAGTAACTAATAAAAGTGCCGACGTGGTGCGGGTTTATCTTCCCCCCGATGGGAATTGTTTATTAAGTGTGGCTAACCACTGTCTCAAGAGCAAGGATTACACTAATATTATCGTTGCTGATAAACAGAAACACCTGCAATACTTGACTATCGAGGAAGCAATTAAACACTGCACCAAAGGTATCGGTATTTGGGATTGGGCAAGTAACGATGATGATGGAACTAATCCCGATGAACCAGATGTAATTATGGCTTGCTGTGGGGATATTATCACTAAAGAATCTTTGGCAGCAACGGCAATTCTACGGGAGGAATTCCCTTACTTAAAAGTTCGCTTTATCAATGTGGTTGATCTGTTTAAATTACAGTCTGAAAGTGAACACCCTCATGGTTTATCGGAACGGGATTTTGATAGTTTATTTACCCCTGATAAGCCAATTATTTTTAATTTCCACGGTTATCCTTGGCTGATTCATAAACTTACCTACCGTCGCAGTAATCAGGAACGTATTCATGTGCGCGGTTACAAAGAAGAAGGGAATATTAATACTCCCCTAGAATTAGCGATTCGTAACCAAGTGGATCGTTTTCATTTAGTAATTGATGTCATCGATCGCGTGCCAAAATTAGGTTCTGCTGCCGGTCATGTGAAGGAACGGATGAAAAATGCTATTATCGATAATCTCGATTATGCTTTTACCAATGGTATCGATAAAGACGAGATTACTAACTGGAAATGGCCCTATTAATTAGGCTAGAAAGTGGTTTAGGTGATGATAATTTATTAGTTTACCGATAAATTTCATCTGCCTATTCCACCTAAATATATTTAATTTACTAAGCCAATTAAAATCATCAATATTGCGAGTTACAATTGTTAAATTATAAACGAAAGCTGTTCCCGCAATAATGGCATCTCCTAAGGACATCTTTCTGATTTGTTTTAAAGTTACTGCTTGGTTAATTACAGGTTGAGAGATGGGTAAGATTTGAGAAACATTAAAAAATTCTTCAAAATAGACTTTATCCTGATGATTTAACCGATGGTAGCCTAAAACTTCCAGATAGGATAAAGCAGATACATAAGGATAATTTTCTGCAATAAACTCCTGGAGAAACTCATTTTCTAATTGAGCGGCATAGATAATAATATTGCTATCTAATAACATGATTTAATCCCGATCAGGAAGAGAGCGATCGCACCAATTTTGTTGTTGCCACTGTTGGGTATCAACATCAGTAAAAGTATTATTATTAGCATTTTTTTTCAAAGCATTGGCCATTTTTTGACCGTTAGATCGATTTTCACCAATGATATTTTCTTCTAGTAAGGTAATAAGTAGTCGTGCAAAATTAATTTCCTAGTGAAGATAGGCAAGAGGCAAAAAGCAGGAGGCAAGAGGTGGTTAGATATGTGTAATTAATTTTGCTTAGGTACTTATAAACATTAACAGGATATTCGGAGTTAATTTTAGGGGTTTCATCAAGCCATTGAAGGGTATTATTTTTCAAAATTGCTTTAAAGGTTTTTAGCATAGTTTTCTCCACCGTTAAATGATACAGGATAAATGATTCAGACTAGCCCTAACCCAATTTTAACACAAGACCAACCCAACAAACTGCCTTACCTCAATCTTTTAAATTAACGTCTTTGGATCATTTTATCAATAGACAACAAATAAAGTGCATTATACTTTGTTAATGCACCCGACAAGAAAAGCGATCACACTTCCAATATTCTGCCAAATGCGATCGCAAATTCCCATTTTTACAGAAAAAATGATAATATAAAACTCAAATTTGAACTATTGTTGTGGAAAGATACTAAGATGACAAAAATACAATTAATTCAAGCGGAAATTGAAAGCCTTACTTCTGATGAATTTTTGTATTTAAGAAATTGGATCAATAAGTTACACGATCAACAGTGGTAAAAACAAATTGAGGAAGATTACATAGCTGGAAAACTTGATTTTCTAATTGAAGAAGCATTATTTAAAAAAAGCAAAAATTCATCACTCTAACAATATGTAAACAAATAATTTTAGGGCGATTTTCCCTATCATTATAATGACAATTAACGGCATCTTTTACCATTTCTCGTAAAGATTGTAAATCATCGGCTTCGGTAAAAATAGACTCGCCTAATGCCCTTGCTGTATATCCCCCTTCCGGTGCATCTTCCACTAAAAAAACTATTTCTGTCATATTTCCTTCTTTACTCTCTAAATTTTTGCAGTAATTTTAATTATAGTTTGTTTAGTTTTTTATATAGCACTTTTTAAAGCTTACAAGATTAGCGTTCGCCGTTTATCAACCCTAATCGCCTCTTTATTGCCAAAATGTAGTTAAACAAAGTGCAACCCAACACCAACCAAATAAATTAATAGTTGATCATGTTGGGTTTCGTGCCTCAACCCAATCTACCAAATCGGCGAGCGCACTAAAACAGAGGCGATCGCACTGATGTGGCCTTACTGGGGAAAAAATGGTATGATAATAACAATTTATGAATATTATTGGCAAGTAATTATGTCATCTTTAGTTATCTCACAACATATTGAAATCACTGCTAGTATCTGTGGCGGAAAACCTCGTATTGCTGGACATCGAATTAAAGTTCAAGATATTGTAATTTGGCATGAAAGAATGGGAATGTCACCAGATAAAATTATTTATCATCATCCTACTATCACCCTAGCAGATGTTTATGCAGCCTTGGCCTATTACCATGACAATCGAGAAGAAATTAGACGACAACTTGAAGCAGGAGAAACTTTTGCTAAACAACTACAAGGCAACAAACCATCTTTAATTGAGAAAATATTAAATTGACGAGCTAAAATCGTTATGAAAAAACTTAGAGTTTATATCGATACATCAGTCATTGGATTCTGTTTAGATGATGAATTTTCCTTAGAGTCCAATCAATTGATGGAAGCCATTAAGCAAGAAAAGTTTATTTTGTTAATGAGTGATATCATTGTTAGCGAATTAATTAATGCCTCCCAAGCGGTTAAAGATATTTTATTATC
>NZ_JBHFLL010000250.1:0-11912 GCF_041928595.1 Microcystis sp. BLCC-F209 | reverse complement strand
ATTACTGGCAAAAAAGCGTTATCGGAAAGAGTTCACCGGTGTGATTCTTGCGGCCACATTGAACCGAGAGATACGGCATCAGCAAAGGTAATCGAGAACCGAGGAAAAAACGCGGTCGGACTGACCGTGTTAGAAAACGCTTGCGGAGGCGGTCGGTTGGGGGTCGTTCAGTTAAACCTGTTTGATCTAGTCAAGAGCAGATGAACCAAGAATCCCACGCTAAACCGCTCGCGCGGTTTAGCGGGGGAGAGTCAAGCTTCCACTAAACGAAAAGCCGCACCCAAACCGACAGCAATCTCATCGGGAGAAATTCTGCCATCATGGTTAATATCGATCGCATCAAATACCGCATCGGTTCCCGCCCATTCTTCCCGGGTGATGAAACCATCCCCATCATGATCATAGACTCGGAAAATATCTTCGGCGGCGTGTTCGAGGGTTGACTGACCTTCCAACTGGGTTAAACGTTGAATCAGCAATTGTTCCAATAATTCTAAAGCTTTGGTAAAACCTTGAATACCTTCCGTTAGTTTTTCGGAAGCCATGGCATCTTCGGCGTGCATTTTCGCAAAAGTCGCTTGATCCATGGCAATTTTGACCAGATCAAGGGTTGCGGCCTGGTCTGGATCGAGCTTACGGGGTAAATCGGCTTCTGTCCCTTGCAATTGTTCGAGAAGTTTCGGGGAAATGGTTAAAAGATCACAACCGGCTAACTCGCAAATTTCGCCGATATTGCGGAAACTTGCCCCCATAACTTCGGTTTTATAGCCAAACTTTTTATAGTAGTTATAGATCTGGGTAACGGATTGGACTCCTGGATCTTCAGCGCCAACGTAGTCTTTACCAGTTTCTTTTTTATACCAATCGAGAATCCGACCGACAAAGGGAGAAATTAAGGTTACTCCCGCTTCCGCACAGGCAATCGCCTGATGAAAACCGAATAATAGGGTTAAATTACAGTGAATGCCCTCTTTTTCGAGGACTTCTGCGGCTTTAATCCCTTCCCAAGTCGAGGCAATCTTAATTAAGACTCTTTCTCTAGAGATACCCGCTTGTTCATACTGGGAAATGAGATAACGGGCCTTGTCGATGGTAGCTTGGGTATCGTAGGAAAGACGGGCATCTACTTCGGTGGAGACGCGGCCGGGGACGATTTGCAGGATTTGCAGACCAAAACCGATGGCTAGGCGATCAAAAGCTAATGTGGCCACATCTTCCGGGGTGGCCTGCTTTCCCAATTCTTTTCTGGCCGCTTGCAGGGTTTGATCGACAATCGGCCGATATGGGGGCATTTGGGCCGCGGCCGTAATCAGGGAGGGGTTAGTGGTGGTATCCTGGGGGGTAAAAGCTTCGATCGCTTGGATATCGCCGGTATCGGCAACAACCACTGTAAATTGGCGTAATTGTTCTAGTAGGGTTTTAGCCATAACTTCTCCAGATGCGTGTTAACGCGAGACATTATCTGGATCTTAGCGATTCGATCGAAAGGAAGGGGAAAATTCCCGATTGATTTAATTCCCAAGCATGAACCAGGCCAAAGTGGGGATAAGCGCAGCAATCTTGGGGCCACTTCTTGCCCAAAGTCCTCTATTTGTGATATTATTAGTGATTGTGTCGATTTAATAAAACGGAGTTTATGCCCAAGCTAAAAACGCGAAAGGCGGCGGCCAAACGATTCGAGGCCACGGGAAGCGGCAAAAAAATCAAACGTCGCAAAGCCTTCAAAAATCACCTACTCGATCATAAGAGTGCCGAACGCAAGCGCCGTCGTTTGTCCCAGATTACCTTGGTACACGAGCGCGACGAGAAGGAAGTGCGCTTAATGTTGCCCTATTTGTAAATTTTCCAGAAAAATTGTCTAAAGGATTATCATGTCTAGAGTAAAACGGGGGAATGTCGCCCGCAAGCGACGCAAAAAAGTTCTCAAATTAGCCAAAGGTTTTCGCGGTTCCCACTCGCGCTTATTCCGTACCGCTAACCAACAGGTAATGAAGGCCTTGCGGAATGCCTATAGAGACCGTCGCAAACGTAAACGCGATTTTCGTCGTCTTTGGATTACCCGCATTAACGCCGCTGCTCGTCAACAGGGCATCAGTTACAGCCAACTAACCGGACAATTAAAGAAAGCTAATATCCTCCTCAATCGGAAAATGTTAGCCCAATTAGCCGTCCTCGATCCCGTCGCTTTTGCTAAAGTGGTAGAAACAGCCAAAGGATAATTTAGCCCCGAGCATGACGGAAACTTGGCAAACGATTCAATTCCCCAGTTCAGAAAGTGCGATCGCTTTAGCGGGTCATCAAGAAGCTAACCTCAAATTGATAGCCAGGCAAACTGGGGCGAATTTAGTCCTCAGAGGCATGGAATTGCGGATTGCGGGACAACCAACCCCGGTGGAGCGTGCCACAGCGATTGTGCGCTCCTTAAGTATTTTATGGCAAGAGGCCAAGTTAATCGCCGAAGCCGATATTATGACCGCTATCCATGCCCTCGATACGGGGCGTTCTAGCGAGTATAAAGAACTACAGCAGGATATTCTCGCCCGTACCCGTCGCGGGGAGCTAATTCGGGCGAAAACCTTCCGTCAGCGTCAATATATTCAAGCGATTCAAAGTCACGATATCACCTTTTGTATTGGACCGGCTGGCACGGGGAAAACCTTTTTAGCCGCCGTTTTGGCCGTACAGGCTTTATTAGAAGATAAAGTAGAACGGATTATCCTCACCCGGCCAGCCGTGGAAGCGGGGGAAAAATTAGGCTTTCTCCCGGGGGATTTACAGCAAAAAGTCGATCCTTTTTTGCGTCCCCTCTACGATGCTTTATACGAATTTATCGAAGCGGCCAAAATTCCCGACCTGATGGAACGGGGTAAAATCGAAATCGCACCCTTAGCTTATATGCGGGGACGAACCCTAGCTAATGCTTTTGTTATCGTTGATGAGGCCCAAAATACCACCCCAGCACAGTTAAAAATGGTCTTAACTCGCTTGGGATTCGGTTCGCGCATGGTAGTAACTGGAGATGTCACCCAAACCGATTTACCCCAACAACAGGAATCGGGGTTAATTGCCGCTCAAAAAATCCTCAAATCAGTAGAAGGGATTGCTTTTTGTTACCTATCCCGGGCCGATGTGGTGCGTCATCCCCTAGTACAAAAAATCGTCTCAGCCTACGAACAGCACGAAAAATAACCGATTGTTGAGATAGTCCCACATCTACCATTGGGTTAGAAGTCATTATTGAGGAGACAGAATTCAGGAGTCAGCTTTTTTCTCCCCTCTCCCCACTACCCCACCCCCTGCTCATAGACAGTCTTAACAAGTAATTTAGATACACCAACAGCCGCTCAGTTATTAGTATTCTCCCCCATCATTTTTTTTCTGGTCTAAAAGATGATTATAGATCACACTTTTGAGAGATTGCCAAAAAGGAACTAATAAAATATTCAGAAGTACAAAAACAGTAATCATACCATAGGAAAACATCGCCATTTGTCGGAAAAAAAGAGGATTTTCCGTGAGCGTTTGCCAGTCCTCTACCGATTCCAAACTACTATAAAAAGAGGAAAAATTAACCCAAAGGGGAATTGAAGCCAAAGCTACTGACAGAAGATAAACTGGAATAATTAATAAACTGGCAATAAATATCACTCCCACAATTCTCCACGCCGAGTTTTTAGTTAAATGCCAAGCTCTCTTGATTGCTTGCCAACTGCCTAAATTATCTTCAATTATTAAGGGCAATTCGGCAATGCAAATGCGAGCAGATAACCAAAGGAAGAAAAAAGGAAGACAGAAAGAAGCCAGTAAAATAAGCAATACACCAAGGATGGGGATAAAACTGACTAGCATCAGAGGCAGCATTATCGGCAAGATTATTGCCGCTCCTAACAAACCGATCAAAACCTGCATCCACCACAAGCGCCACATTTTCGGCTTAACTTTTTTTTCCGCTTGTCCGGCAGTTTCTGGCTGATAAATGATGTCTTGAAAAGCTAATCGTGAGATAACCGCATTATTGAAAAGATACTTAGCAGCCGAGAAAATTTGTATCGGGAAAATAAATAAACGTAAACCCATATCGCTGCCTTGTTCGGGGGTAATTGTTTGATAAAGTAATTGACTGAGAATTAATTGCAAAACTAAGGGAAGAAGCGACCACAAACAGGCGCGGACAGCAAAGAATACATAAGTTGGGAAGCGATCACGATAAAGACGGAGGGCAGTATTAATCGTATTGCCAATATTCAAAGGATCGAGGGAATTGTTAGTCACGGTGGGACTCCTTACAGAATGCCACCACTATATTAGGTTAAGTAACTAATAACAGCTAAAAACTTCCAATTTAATCAATATTTCCAGCTAAGACAACAATTTTGCTAAAGTGGTAGAAATTGACCAACGATTCAATTCCCCAGTGGAGAAAGTGCGATCGCATTGATGGTCTTAACTCGCTTGGGATTCGGTTTGCGCATGGTAGTAACCGGAGATGTCACCCAAACCGATTTACCGCAACAACAAGAATCGGGGTTAATTGCCGCTCAAAAAATCCTAAAATCAGTAGAAGGGATCGCTTTTTCTTACCTATCGCGGGCCGATGTGGTGCGTCATCCCCTAGTACAAAAAATCGTCTCAGCCTAGGAACAGCACGAAAAATAACAGATTATGGATATTAAAAATGGTTTCGTCGATGCGGTGGGTAATACTCCCCTAATTCGTCTCAATAGTTTTAGCGAGGAAACCGGCTGCGAGATTCTCGGTAAGGCCGAATTTCTTAACCCCGGTGGTTCGGTCAAGGATCGGGCCGCTTTATATATTATTCAAGAAGCGGAAAAAGCCGGTACTCTCCAACCGGGGGGAACCGTTGTCGAAGGAACCGCCGGCAATACTGGCATCGGTTTGGCCCATATCTGCAATGCTAAAGGTTATAAATGCCTGATTATCATTCCCGATACCCAATCCCAAGAGAAAATCGACCTATTGAGAACCCTTGGCGCCCAAGTGCGTACTGTTCCCGCCGTTCCCTACCGAGATGCCAATAATTACGTTAAATTATCGGGGAGATTGGCCAGTGAGATGGAAAATGCTATCTGGGCCAATCAATTCGATAATCTGGCTAATCGTCGCGCTCACTACGAAACCACCGGCCGGGAAATCTGGGAACAAACCGACGGTAAAATTGACGCTTGGGTGGCTGCCACGGGAACCGGGGGAACCTACGCGGGGGTGGCGATGTTTTTAAAAGACCAAAATCCCCAGGTGCGTTGTGTGGTGGCGGATCCGATGGGTAGCGGTTTATATAGTTATGTGAAAACCGGGACAATTACCCTGGAAGGTAGTTCAATTACTGAAGGGATTGGTAATAGTCGTATTACGGCTAATATGGAAGGCGCACCCATAGATGATGCCATTCAAATTGATGATCCCACTGCTATTAAAGTTGTTTATCAACTATTACAAAAAGATGGTTTATTTATGGGGGGTTCTGTGGGTATTAATGTTGGTGCTGCGGTAGCTTTAGCTAAACAAATGGGGCCAGGCCACACCATCGTTACTGTTCTTTGTGATGGTGGGGCCCGTTATCAATCTCGTTTATATAATCCTCAATGGTTGGCTGAGAAAGGATTGGCTTAAATTGTTGTTAGGGTTAAGTCAGCCTTCAGCTAGATTAAGGCGATGAAACCCGAATCTTACAGGACAATAAAGAATTATCCCAGCGGGGATTAGTGGAGATAATGGTAGGGGGAGGGCAACAATGAGGGAAGGCAGCAAGGGAAAATGAGGCGCTTCGGTTGGGCAAACACTTAAGATAAGATAGACAACAATGCTGATAACTATCATTATTAGGAGAATCATCAGATGTCAGTTACTATTGAACAGTATCTCAAAGAAATTTTAGGTTCAATTAATCAGAAGTTGGATAATCTACAAAAAGATGTTATGGATATTAAAATAGTACAGGCAAGATTAGAGGAAAAAGTCGATAGTTTAGAAAAAGATATTGAAGGGGTAAAAGAAGATACAAAAGAATTAAAAGGCTCTCAGAAAGCCCAGATTTGGACGTTAATCGGCATCTTGGGAACAGCTTTAATAGGAACAGTGATTCGCTATATTATTCTCCCTTTTCCTCAATCATAATTAAGACAATGAACGAAGAAAGTAGCCAAGCCTACCTAAACCTGATTAATCAGCTATTATCCTGCAATGATGGCGATGAACCCCGAATATTACAGGAAAATCGGGAACTATTGGATCAGAGTTTGGTGACAGAATTATTAAAAGTAGCGGATAATCTAAGGGTAAGAAGCGATCTCAATAATGCGAATCGGTTAATGAATATTGCAGGAAATTTGCTACAAAGCTATTCTTCTTCCTCTATAAATACAGAAACTAACTACTTCAATTTCTTAATCGAGACATTACAAAAAATCTCTGAAAATCCTAATCCTCAATTAATTTATCCCTTCTGGGCGCAAAATCTTGATAAATTGGATGATAATTTAGCGCAAATTCTAGACAGTCGGGTGAGAGAGATATTAACGCAAGTCACGCCAGAACAAGCCCATTCTATCGCTTTTATTATTGCCAATTTCAGTAACTTAATTGCACAATTTCCCCTCGGTAACATCGCCACCCACAAAGAAATTGCCATCACGGGTTATGAAATAGCCTTAACTATGTTCACTTTTGACGCATTTCCTCAAGAATGGGCAGCGACACAGAATAATCTCGCTGCTGTTTACTATTCCAGAATCAGAGGGGAGAAAGCCGACAATTTAGAAAAGGCGATCGCCACTTTAAATGAAGCCTTGAAAGTTTATACTTTTGACGCATTTCCCCAAGAATGGGCAGCGACACAGAATAATCTTGCCTTAGCTTACAGTAACAGAATCAGAGGGGACAAAGCTGAGAATTTAGAAAAGGCGATCGCCACTTTAAATGAAGCCTTGAAAGTTTATACTTTTGACGCATTTCCCCAAGATTGGGCAATGACACAGAATAATCTTGCCTTAGCTTACAGTAACAGAATCAGAGGGGACAAAGCTGAGAATATAAAACAAGCAGTCATGTGTTATCAAAACGCTTTACAAGGATATGAAACCGCAGGAGATTTCCTGAATGCCGCAGAGATGGGGTTAACATTAGGTAAAATTAAAGTAGATCGAGGAGAATGGTATCAAGGATTAGCTTATTTAGAAAAAAGTCTTAAAATTTATCGTCAATTTGACGATCTCAAAAGTCGTGCTGATACCATTTATCAAATTGCTCATACCCATCACCTAATTGGAAACCATGAAAAAGCCTCTATTTATTATCGGGATGCTTTGCGCTTTTATGAATATCTAAAACATGATAGAGGTGTTGCCTTTTGTCAAGCAAGTTTAGGAAGACTCATGTTGCAAATTGGTTTTGTCGAAAAAGCTGAAGAATTATTAAAGAAGGCTACTTTTATTTTTAAAGAACTGAATAATGAACAAGAAATTGCTAAAATAGCAGAAGTTCTGAATTGCCTTGCCAAAATTAAGGAGAAACAAGCTGTATGAATGAAGCAGATCGCATTTGGGATGAATTAGATAATATCTATTCTCAATGGGGAATAACAGAAATTCCTTTTTCTGAAAGTGCTTCAACATTGAGGGAATCGCAGTTAAGAAAAGTTTTTACTGGGAGAAGTCAAGAATTAAAACCAGTTTTCAGCTTATTAAAAGGAAAAGAGCGTAAAAGATTGTTAGTTTACGGTTTGATTGGTATTGGGAAAACGGCATTTATTTTAGAAATTTTAGATGTTCTAAAACGTAAAGCAACTAAGACTTTAACTGCCTATATCAGTTTGCCAGCTAATACAGATTTAGCTACGATTGCATTAATTGCTTTAGCTCGTGAAATGAAAGAAGATGAATGGGCGCAACAATTCTTAAATCAAATGGGATTAATTTCAGCCCAACCTTTAAGACAACGAGAGAATACAGCTAAATTTGGAATTGCAGGAATTGGTGCAGAATTAAAAGAAAAAAGTATTGATATTAATAAACCACTCTTTCCTGAACTTAGTTTTGAAGACTTATTAAAAAGAGCATTAAAAAAATATGAGCGAGTGATTATTGCTGTTGATGACTTAGATAAACAAGATCCTGCAACTGTAAAACAATTACTTTTAAACGCTCAAGGAATGCTAAAATCAGGAGCATGGTTTATTTTGACCGGTCATCCTTCGGGTTTAACCAGAGATATTTTAATTAGTGAAAGAGGATTATTTGATTTTGCGATTAAATTAGAACCTCTTGAACAATCTGTTATGTATGAAATGCTGGTTAATTACCTTAACAGTGTACGTTCTCAAGATTGTCAATATTCGGTAAAAGATCCCCAAGCAGTTAAACCTTTTACACCAGATACAGCTAAGATGTTGTGTGAGAGATCTAATGGTGTTCCGCGTTATTTAAATCGTTTAGGTAGCTATATTTTACAGAAAGCATCTGAATTAAATGCCGAAACTATTACACCTCAAATCTTAGAAGAAGGATTTATTTATGCTGACCAACAAATGCGAGGTCTGCCAGGATTAACCCCAGCAGATTTTATGTTGATAGATTTAATTCTAGAAAGGGATAAATTATCAGATGAAAATATTACTTTAGAAGATTTACAAAAGTTGCAAGTTCAAGAATTTAGTGAATTACTTCCAATTATTGACAAATTAGTAGAATTAGATTTAATTAGAAGATTGCCTAATGACCAAGCTATAGAATTTGCCTTAACTCCATTATTATTACCTTCTCAAGAAACGCAAAAATAAATCGCCATATCGTCGCCATCTAAAGAAGCGATCGCACTTGGATTATCTACCAATTCAGCGCGAAACTGAGCAATTTCTTCGGGAGTAACTTTAGTTGATTCAATATCCATAGGTTGTTCTTATTTCTGGACTTCCCCCATACATAAATACCAAAAAGTTAACAAAACCCTTACTGCAGGTCGCTTCTAAGAAAAAATTGAAAAGAGACCACTGGGTACATTTTTCACTTGAAAATGGCCGTACCGTTGACTGTATCTGGAGTAGAGCGATTCCGTAGAGTTGGCTGTATAGTGATCGCTAACCTGATTTTAACAGATAGTGTCATTAATCTCTAGAGTAAGGGATTCCCTCTGTAGCCATGTTTTTGCTGGTTTTCTGCCCCGAAACAAGCTATAATGGTCTAAAGGTCAAATTTGAAAATTTTTGCCTCAAACCCTATCTGCGTAAGGACTTCAGGATTTTGTGTCCAGTAGTTCACCGGTATTGTATTGCTTTAACTCAGGCTCTGTAAGACTTTTAGCCATAGCTAGTATGTTTATACGGGGGAAGTCCAGTTATTTACAGATAATGCTAATTGTATATTTGGCTCTTCGGTTTGTGTTAGTTAGCGATAGATAGCTTGAAGGCCTATCCCATAAGAGAGCCAGAGTTTAGAGAATGTAAGACTTTTGCCAGACTCCCAGAAGAGCACTAGAGGGGAGCAAGTCAGTTTTGTCAGAACATAAATACTATTCAATAGCTAAAGACTGTTATTTAGGTAAGCACAGCGGTGTTTAAGCACTTGAGGGATATTTTCGGTTCTTCGTTACTTGGTATGGTTCGATAGGGTGGCATAAATCGACTAAATCCTTATCTGGCAAGAGATTTAATTGATTAGTTCGCTCTAGATCAAAAACAATTGACAAAAATTGCCAAATGTCTTTCTCTATAAGGGTTCCATCCCTTATAACCCCCGTCCATTGCATAACACAAACCGAAGAACCATATTTTCTTCATTCCACTGGGCTCCAGAAATTTTCAGTCGTCGGTCAATCTGTTTAACCGTGGATTCAACGGCTCCCGAAGCAATAGAGCAAATCTCTTCTTGTTGATAGTAATTATAATTAACAATTCGATGACGATGAATCTCTAAATAACGACAGAAATTTTCAGCTCGTTCGTTTTTTAAAGGAGAGATTAATGCTATTGTTTCCTCAATTTTACCCTGCCATAATAAACTTTCTGCTTTTTTCAATCTCTTCACTGAACCGCCGACTTTATAGCATTTCTGATTCACAAGAGGTACATTCTCGATCCTGAACAGCTTAATCAGCAAAGGTTTAACTGTGCTGCACAGATGCGAGAAACGCTATATAAAGATTTTCTACCAAATGAAACCAGTCAAGTATTTCTCTTTTTTCTCCTGGACAATCCCAGTTTTTCACAATTTTCCAAATACCGGGATGTCCGTCTCCCAAACAGGTAAGGGGGTCAGATAAAGGTTGTTGATTAACCCAATATATTAACGATTCATTCTCTCCAAACCAAGCTTTTCTTAGGAAAGTATCAACACAGATTGCTTTATAATCTTTCGAGATACAAGCCTCTCCCTTAGTTTCGGTTCTTAAGCGCACTTTTCCTCCATCTAGACTAATTTCTTGAACGGGGTTTCCTGATTCTTCTTCGGCAAATTGGTGGCGATGGACTAATCGTTGTTGAGTCCTAGCCGAGACCTTCATCCCTGTATAAAATTGAATATCTCTGGCGGCATTTTCATAAGAAACATTGGCACTAGCTCTTAAACAACAGCGTTCTAAGTAAGGACTAATTTGGTTATTACGAGGAATATTTAAACGGATTGCTTGTTTTTCTGTCAGGCATAATTCTCCGATGATGCTTTTTATTTTTCTCGGTCTCCCAGCTTGAGTTCCTGTCGTTTTTGTGACAAAAAAAAATCCTAGTTTCGGAGTTATATATTTTAAGGTCTGTTCTCTTATTGTCGTCTCTATTCCCTCTAAAGTTTGGATTTTTTCAGCCTCAGCTTCCTGATGAAGAATCTTGGCTATCGCTTGAATATGTTGGTTAAGTTCTTGTTGTTGCTCTGGAGTCATTTTTGTCTTTTCCCCACTCTTTTCTCTATCCCATACCCAATTGATGCTTTTGTCAAGTAGTTTATTTGTTCTTTAGCTTTGACTTGCTCCCGCACTAGAGTGACGCAAGAGGACTAATTATAGCAATTCTTGGAGCTATGAGGTACAATGAAAAGCAAATAGACAAATAATAGAACTCGCCAGCTTCCTATGAGACCCTATTCCGTAGATTTTCGCCAAAAAATTATCGATGTCTGGAAGAAAGAAAAAATTTCTATTCGAGGACTAGCCCAGAGATTTGACGTGGCTAAAAGCTTTATTCAGAAGTTATTGAAGCAACATAAAGAAACAGGGGATATCCGTCCTCGTCCACAAGGGGGAAGTCCGCCAACCAAGTTAAATAGTGAACAACTGATAATTTTAATAGAAATCATCGAATCTAACAATGATGCAACTCTCGAAGAATTATCGGACTTACTATATGAAAAGACACAGGTGAAAGTCAGTAGAGCCACCCTGGGGCGGCTTACGCAAAAACTCAATTACAGTTTCAAAAAAAAACACTACACGCGGCGGAAAAAGAAAGTGACAGGGTGCAGCAAAAAAGAGTGGAATACTGGTCAGAAGTTAGGGAAATTGAGGCATCAAAACTAATTTTCATCGATGAATCGGGGGTAAATTTAGCCCTTTTGAGACTCTATGCTAGAGCCTTAATTGGCCAAAGAGCTCGGGGAAGAAAACCACAAAAAAGAGGGAGAAATATTTCAATAATTAGTGCTATAAGCTTAGAAAAAGTTGTGGCATCAGTCAACATATACGGTGCAGTGGATGCGGTAACATTTGAAGGATTTATTCTGAAGGAAGTGCTGCCAAAAATTAAAGAAGGAGACTGTTTGCTCATGGATAACGCCAAGATTCATCTCGGAGAAATGGTCAGAGAAATAATTGAACAAGAAAAAGCTAGACTCATCTATTTACCTCCTTATTCTCCCGAATTCTCTCCTATTGAAAACTTTTGGTCAAAAGTCAAAGCGATATTAAGAAAACTG
>NZ_JBHFLL010000025.1:0-27549 GCF_041928595.1 Microcystis sp. BLCC-F209 | reverse complement strand
AGGTTCAAAAATTTGTCAAGTATCATAAGTAAAATACTCTGGTTTTTGGCTATTATATCAAATCTTAACTCAATTGTCTATCTTTTGGCATTAACCTGTTTGTGCCTTAAGTCCTTCCCCGTATGGATTTCAGCTACTTTTAAGCTTAAGTACTCTCATCGAATTTTATTTTAAGTTAATTATTTGCATAACAATTACCGAAGAGCCAATCTTTCTACCATTGATTTTGCCGCTCAAACTCGTTTTCCACCCCTAACCAATCCTGTAACTCGGCTTCAATAGGAGCATCATCAAATAACTCAGCCCAGCCTTCCCTCACCTTCTTTTTAGCACTCAGAATAATTCTTTTTCCATCAACTATCGCCTCAACTTCGTCCAGAAGTTCACACTGTTCCATGATTGCTTGAGGAATTGTAATTGCTTGAGAATTACCGATTTGTACGATTTTTAGCAACATTTTGACGACCAGATAAACATACGATAATTATATCAACTTATACTTATTAGGGAGCGATCGCCCCTCCTCCTCAAAATCGCCCCTCCTCCTCCCCAAAAATGATCGCCCCTCCTCATCCAAATCGCCATTCCCCAAAAATTGCTCCTCCCAAAAACCATCGCCCCTCCCCATCATCAAAAAATGATCGCACTACAAGATCAGCTACAAGCTCGGCGATCGCATTAATAAAAATCCAAAAAATCAGATAATTACGGTGAATAACAATTAATTTAGTGCGTTACTACAAGAGCGATCGCACTTATTGACCTCGCCCTGGCTTACAGTCGGCAAAACTTAATGCCTCTGTGTCTAGAAAACTGGCGATCGCCATCTCAAGGATTGCTTCAACGGGATAATCAATTTCAGTAGCGCGAGCAATCAGGGCATCCTGAATCCAGTCTGGTAAGCACTTTAAAATATTTTCCGCATCCGCAGACGAGATTTGCTCCGAAAGTTTCACTTGCATGGGTTAGGACTCCAGTATGAATTTGAACATTATACGGTGGCTCAGTTGCCCTTCAAATGATCGCCTCTAGTTCTAATAGTAGCGCAGGGTTTTTTGAGTAAGGTATTGTCTGCACCGCAATTCGTACCAGCTATTCTCATTTTGAAACGATTTTGCGTTGTTTCAGCGATCTAGAGATTCGTTAAGAATTATTAACCCCTCTAGGTGCAAGGGTTTTAATGTCATGAAACCTTAAAATGAGAATTGCTATATTTTGAGAAGAGGCCGTTCTCTCAGCAAAAAAATAGATTAAAATGAGTGTGTCAGCCTGATTAACAAGATGAGTTATGCCAACACCGACTATCATCGAAACAGATTTGCGCGAAGTTCTAGCAGAAATGAATCAGAAGCTAGATACAATTTCTAAAGATGTGAATCAAGTACAGATTCGATTGGCTACTGTAGAAACCAAAGTTGATAATGTAGAGAAACGATTGGATTCAATGGATAAGCGATTCGATAAAATGGAATTACAGATAGAAAAGGTAGAAAGCAATCAGGGCAATCAGGTTTGGGCTTTGATTGGGATTTTGTTTACGGCGGTAGTGGCAACGTCTATCCGTTTTGTTTTAACAGCTTTACCCTAGATTTCAAAAGAAAACCTGATCGCGTTTTTAAGATTTAATCAACAAGAAAACAGCGATCACCGTTATCTCAAGTCATCTTCGGTCAGATCAGCATCTTTCAAAATACTCTTAAGAGTACCAATTGGTAAATCTTTATTGCCATGAACAGGAACGGATAAAATAACTTTCATTCCCTGTTTTGTATAAATATAATGACTACTACTAATGCGTTTTAACTGCCAACCATAACGTTCAATAATTTTACAAAGGGCTTGGCCAGAAATAGATTTCATAATGATAATTCGACTAGCTCTTTTTCTGCTTCAATTTCTGTTTCTTGACTTGCAACTTCAAGCCATCCTTGAACTGCATCTTGCAACATTTCTAATAATTGTTCGTAGCTTTCTCCCCAGGTATGACAGCCTGGCAATGCCGGTACGGAACCGCACCAAATACCATCTTCTTGCCAGATTAGAGCTTTAATTTTCATGTTATTTTCAAAATATTTGCCTGATTTTACTATGATAATAGAAAAATACGATATGTGATCGCCATTCCCACATCACCCAAAAACGATCGCCCCTCCTCACTCAAGAAACGATCGCCTCTCCTCCTCATCAAAAAGCGATCGCCCCTTCTCATCCCAAAAAAAACGATCGCCTCTCCTCATTCTCAAAAAGCGATCGCAATCATCATCACAAAAAATGATCGCCCTTTACGTTCCTATCCCAAGCGGCAGCTTTAAAATTTAATCAACAAGATAATAGCGAATAACAATCAATTTGGTGTGTTACATTTATAATATGGGTATTTCAAGCAAAAATCATTTCACCAACAGATCATGCTTAATTCTATTGACGCATTATTTGACGGAAAGGTCTTTCATCCAGAGCAACCCGTTACATTGAAGGCCAATACTCGCGTCCGCATTATTGTTGATAACTTATCGGATGAAAATAATGAACTCACTTCTTTTTTAGAGACAGCAGAATCATTACAACTAGACGGCCCCTCAGATTGGTCAGAAAATCTAGATAAATATTTATATGGCGAAGAAAAAGAGCATGAACCCTGAGAAATTTCTCGATACAAGTTATGCGACCGCTTTATCTTCATCTACGGACGATTATCATCATAAAGCACTTGCCATTGCCCAACAATTAAAAGCTTCAAAAACACCTTTAGTTACAACCAGAGCCATTATTTTAGAGATTGGCAATGCTTTATCTAAACAAAAATATCGCTCTAAGTCAATTAAATTATTGTCCTCATTAGAAAAGGACAGAACAGTGACAGTTATTCCCTTATCGGAAATTCTTTATCAAAAAGCTTTTCAACTATATTGTCAAAGAAACGATAAAAATTGGGGAATTGTTGACTGTATTTCTTTTATTGTAATGGAAGAGCGTAGAATAACGGAAGCATTAACAACGGATATTCATTTTCAGCAAGCTGGTTTTCGAGCTTTGTTGAGAGATTAATCTCAGGGCAGGCGATCGCCCCTTCTCCTCCCCAAAAAGCAATCGCCCCTCCCCATCATCAAAAAACGATCGCATTACAAGATCGGTGATTGCGCTCCTCCCAAAAATGATCGCCGCTCCTTCTCAAAAAACGATCGCCTCTTCTCATCCCCAAAAAGCGATCACACTCATCCCCAAAAAGCAACCGCATTCCCAAACAGCGATCGCCCTCTCAATTAAAAGCAGGTTAAGTTAAACAAAGTGCAACACAACCTAACTAGAGATCGCAATTATTCCTTGTACTCTATTGTAAGTTTATAACTGCTTTTTCCTTTTTGTCCCAGTGTTATATTTACGTTTTCACTGGTTTCTAAACCTTTTAAATCAATACCTTGAACTATTTCGCTGTTTAATTCTATCTCAAATTTTTTCACATTATTCTCTCTTCCTGCTCTAATGATAGTTGCAATATTTTGAGCATCATCACTGGTAAGAGATACTGGCTGGGAAAAAATTCTTACAATTCCTACTGCTGCACGTATAGCAAGATACTCAAGTACTATTAGCAATGTCATAAAAGTTATAAATAGACTTATTCTGTAGTGCGATCACCGATTTTGTAACTAGGGTTAACGAATACGACCCGATGATAACATCATTGTCGAGTTACTGCAATCATTCTCTCTGACAAAGTTTGATCGCCAAATTTTATCACCTCAACCCAAGCAACAGATCGGCGATCCAGCCATATTCTGGATAGGACTACTTCAATAACTCGATTTCCCCTGGTCGCCAAGTCTTATCAAACCAAGGCTCAAGCGGGCCATACAGCCGAAGAATCGTATTCCAACCCGTGCCCAGATTTGTCTGCACCCAGTTATTCTCCTTACCCGCAGGCGGTTTCGGCCCGAAATAGATATCCACAGAGCCATCGGCATTAACCAAAAGTCCCTTAGTCTGACTACCGACACTAGGAAACTGTTGATCCGTCTGAATCATCGATCGCGTCTGGTTACTGTCAAGAATCACTGACCAGAATAGTAGCACGCTAGGATGTTTTAGCGTAACGCAGAATAATTACAAATTCGTCATGATTAAAAGCAAAAAAGCGCGTTAAGTAACTATTTTTTAAGTCAAGACGGCAATTAGCGATCGCCATTCCCAAAAAATTCCTCTATACAGTGCTTAATGCTTTGATTTTCGCTATCTCTGTTTCTAAGTTGGGAAGTTTTTGATTATATTTTTGGGCTGTTTCTAACCATAAATCTTTTACCATCAGTAATTCTTGTAGGGTTTCTTCTAAGGTTTCACCCTGAGCCAAACAGCCAGATAGTGCTGGAATTTCAGCGACAAAACCGCCTTCTTCACAGGGATAAATAATAATTGGATAATTCATCTTTAGTTGTCTCCGATAATTTCAAGGACTCGACGAATATAAACAGATTTTACTTTTTTATTATGAACAGCTATGATCAAAATAATATCATTTCTTTTAAAAATGTGATGGCTACCTGTAATTCGATCAAGGGAAAACCCTTCTAATTCTAGCAGTTGACAAATATCGTTGAATCTTGCGTTATTAGGACTATTCTTTAGGAGTTCTAGTAGTTTATCCCTTTTAGACACGAGTGAATGCCATTCAACAATGAGCTTGAGCAGAAATCCATTTTAACCCAAAAGGAGAAAACTTTTAAGTACCTAAGCAAAATTAATTACACATTTCGATAAAGCTTTTGCCTTTTGCCTTTTGCCTTTTGCCTATCCTAACCAAGAAATTAATTTTGCACGACTACTTAACAATACACTTGTTCTAACATAGCGGTAGTGAGAGATTTTTGGCCGTGATAATAGAGACGACGATTGAGACAACCGATCGATTTAACATAGGTAGATAGGGTTCCCAGATCATGGGAAATAATTAAAATAGTCATCCACTCATTCAATTCTTGCAACAGGGAAAAAATACTAGCACGCATTTGGGGATCGACACTGGCAGTGGGTTCATCTAAAATCAAGAGACGGGGTTCTACCGCTAAAGCGCGAGCGATATAAACCCGTTGGCGCTGTCCTCCCGAAAGTTCAGCAATCGATCTTTTTTTCAACGCTAACATTCCCACACTATCTAAAGCTTTATCTACCCTTACCTCATCTTTTTTACTATAGCCTTGCCAGAGTTTTTTGCTGCTCAATCTCCCCATTTTCACCACCTCACCCACAGTAATGGGAAATGAGCGATCGCATTCAACAAACTGCGGCACATAACCGACTAATTCCCGACCTTTTTGGACACTTTGCCCCAAAATACTGACTTCTCCCCGCCAAGGTTTAATTAATCCCAGTAAAACCTTAAGGAGGGTAGTTTTTCCTCCTCCATTCGGGCCGATAATTCCCAGGAAATCTAATTCTTCAATGGTTAAATTAATATCTTCGAGGATGGGTTCCTGTTCGTAGCCGGCCCAGAGATTATTAATGGTAATGATCGTTGACATATACAAGCAATTACTGATTTAAAACTGTGGCCATTTTTTGGGAAACTTGTCGCAGGTTTTCACTCCAATTTTGAGCAAAGGCACTGATAGGGATTACCTGTCCCCCAATTTCCCTAGCAATAGTTTCGGCACTTTTCTGACTAAATTCTGGTTGAGTAAAAATAACTTTAATATTCTCTTTTTTTGCCTGTTTGATTAGTTGACCTAACTGGGCAGCACTGGGTTCATTACCGTCGATTTCGATCGCAATCATCTCTAAACCGTAATCTTGGGCAAAATAGCCCCATTCGGGATGAAAGACCATAAATTTTTTGTTTTTAATCCCTGCCAAGTTTTGCCGAATTTCTTGATCTAATGCGTCTAATTCCTGACTGAATTTTTCCAAGTTAGCTCGATAGATAGCTTCCTGACCCGGATCGAGTTGTGCTAGGGTTTGATAAATAGTCTTTGCTTGTGCTTTGACTCGTTTTGGTGATAACCAAATATGGGGATCTAGGGTGTTTTTTCCAGCTTGATGTTTTTCTTCCTTAGCGTGATCGTGATCATGATCATGATCGTGATTATGTTCTGCTGTCAAAGGGATTTTATCTACCCCTTGACTGGTATCGACGATTAACATCTGTTGGTTAACACTGTTTAAGCGATCTTTCCAGGCATCTTCTAAGGATACACCAATTTTAAAATAGGCTTGCGATCGGGCTGTGGTTTTTAATTGTTCGGGTTTTGGTTCATAGGTGTGGGGATCTGTCCCGGGTTGAATCATGGCATTAACACTGACTCTATCACCGCCGATACGTTTGACGAAATATTCCTGCGGTACGATACTCACTGTCACCTGTAAGGGTGTCTTTGCTTCCTCTTCCTTGACCGAGGAATCGCTACAAGCTGTTAAGCTGGCTATAGTCAGGGTTAAAGCGATCGCTGTTAACTGGAATTTTTTACCCATCGGATTAACTGAGTCTGATTATGATTCTGATCTTATCACAGTCGGTGAGAATCGTTATCATTCTGAAAATATTTCGGTATAGATGTACTGGTTTTTCGTCCTTCGATCTTTCGCTCCCAATTAAAAAATTTTCTCTTGCTAACTAGGGCTTGACATGATATTATATAGATAATGGAAAATCCGTGCGCCTGCGACCCCCCTCTGGTCAAGTCAAATAAAGCCCAAAAAAATTAACCCCAAAAAGTAGTGGGTGAACTGATAACTGATACTTGCTAAGACTGCACCGGAGCAGGGAGAGGAAGCCTGAGCATTTGTACTAAAAATCCCAAGAGGCAGTATAAAAAATTCAGTAGAGCTTAACTAGAGCTTGCTGAATAAATCTAAAAACCGTGTTGGGTAAGACTTTTAGACTTTTTGGGAAATCAAAAAGTACCGGACATGAGAGTGATCGGGGGGAAAATTAAGTAATTGACCCCCTCAAAATCGGTAAAACCCCACACCCCACACCCTGTCCCCACGAAAAACTTTTTGCCGCAAACCCTAACTAAAAACCGAGTGCCGAACACGAAAAAATGACTTTTGCCTCCGTTATTCGCAACATTGAAAAATCGCCATTAACTGCCGAACTTATCCAAAAACTGGAGAAAAATGGCAATTTAACCCTAACCGGCCTTGCCCGCTTACCGAAAGGATTAATAGGCACAGCTTTCGCCCGTTGTCAAGGAAAAAATCTTTTAATTATCTGTGCCAATCTGGAAGAAGCGGCACGTTGGGCGGCACAATTAGAAGCGATGACGTGGAAAGGTGTTTTCTTTTATCCCACCTCGGAAGCTTGCCCCTACGAGAGATTTAATCGGGAATCCGAGATGATTTGGGGACAGATGCAGGTATTATCGACAATCAGTCATCAAGAGGCTGGAATGGCGATCGTTACCACCGAAAAGGCCCTGCAGCCCCATTTACCCCCTAGAGAGGTTTTCGAGAAATATAGCGATAATTTTGAGGTAGGAAGGGTTATAGAAGCCAAAAACCTCGATCTAACCCTAGCTAGATTAGGATATGAACGGGTTTCACTGGTAGAAACCGAAGGACAATGGAGTCGTCGCGGCGATATCGTTGATATTTTCCCAGTTTCGGCAGAATTACCGGTCAGGTTAGAATTTTTCGGCGATGAATTGGAAAAATTGCGAGAATTTGACCCTGCCACCCAAAGATCGCTCGATTCTATCCCCAATCTGCTTCTTACTCCCACTAGCTTCGCGGCGATGATTGCCCCTTCTCTCCCCCCGACAGTGGCCGATTATCTGGAGGCCGAAGAGCGAGAAAAATTGGCTAATGGCATTTATCCAGAGGGAATTGAGCGATTTTTAGGCTTGGCCTTCCGTCAACCTGCCTCTTTATTGGATTATCTCCCTGAAAATACCCTTATTGCCTTTGATGAACTGGAAAGCTGTCAAGCTAGAAGCGATCGCTGGATAGAATATATTGGGGAACGCTGGCAAGAGATAGAACCAGCTTTACCGCAAATTCACCGTTCTTTTGGCGAATCTTTGGAAATATCGGCCAAATTTCCCCATCTCTACCTCTCAGAAATAGACGATCACCTCTCCGAAAATAGCCTTAATCTCTCCAGTCGTCCGATTCCCACCAATCCGGGGCAATTCGCCAAACTAGCGGAAATTTTACGGGGAAAAAGAGAGATTTATAGCGGTATTAAAGTAAATAAGTACGCTACATGGTTAATATCTGCCCAACCCTCCCGCACAGTCTCGTTATTACAGGAACACGACTGTCCGGCCCAATTTATCCCCAATCCCCTTGATTTTGGGGCGATCGAGCGATTAATCATTCAAAACACCGCTACAGCCCTAAAATACTCAGGATTAGCTGAATTAGAAGGTTTTATCCTACCCACCTATCGCATAGTCGTCGTTACTGATCGAGAGTTCTTCGGACAACATCTTCTAAATACTGCTGGTTACGTCCGCAAACGTCGGCAAGCAGCCTCGGTACAGGTGGACGTGAACAAACTCCGTCCCCTCGATTTTGTAGTACATAAACACCATGGCATTGGGCAGTTTATCAAACTAGAAAAGCAGGAAAGCACAATTAGCGGAATAGTGCAAGGTCGAGATTATCTAGTTATTAAGTATGCCGATGGATTATTGCGGGTTCCTGCCGATTCTGTTGATAATCTCTCCCGTTATCGTCATACAGGTAATCAAGAGCCAGAATTACATAAAATCTCTGGCAAAGCGTGGGAAGCGACGAAAGCTCGCGTCAGGAAGTCGATTAAGAAGTTAGCGGTTGATTTAATCAATATTTACGCCCAACGGGCCAAAAAATCGGGTTTTGCCTATCCTATGGATAATCCCTGGCAGCGGGAGTTAGAGGATTCTTTTCCCTACCAACCCACTGCCGATCAATTAAAAGCGATACAGGATGTGAAACGGGATTTAGAAAGCGATCGCCCGATGGATCGCTTAGTCTGTGGGGATGTGGGTTTTGGTAAGACAGAAGTGGCGATTCGGGCTATTTTTAAAGCTGTCACCACGGGTCATAAACAGGTGGCTTTATTAGCACCAACAACGATTTTAACCCAACAACATTATCACACCCTAAAAGAACGTTTTGCTCCCTATCCCATTAATGTGGGTTTATTAAATCGTTTTCGCACCAATTCCGAGAAAAAAGATATCGTCCAGCGCTTGAAAACGGGGGAATTGGATATAGTAGTGGGTACTCAGTTGTTATTGAGTAAAGCGGTGGAGTTTAAAGATTTAGGATTATTGGTAATTGATGAAGAACAGCGTTTTGGGGTCAATCAAAAGGAAAAAATTAAGGCTTTTAAAAGTAATATTGATGTGTTAACCTTGAGTGCGACACCGATTCCCCGGACTCTTTATATGTCCCTTTCTGGGGTGCGAGAAATGAGTTTAATTACCACACCTCCCCCCTCTCGTCGTCCCATTCAAACCCACCTTTCTAGTTATAATTCTGATGTGATTAGAACGGCAATTCGCAACGAATTGGATCGGGGGGGACAGGTTTTTTATGTATTACCCAGAATCGAGGGGATTGAAGAAAAAGCGGCAGCAATTCAAGGGATGATTCCTGGTGCTAGAATTGCCATCGGCCACGGTCGTATGGATGAGTCCGAATTAGAGACCACCATGTTAGCATTTAATAATGGGGAAGCGGATATCTTAGTCTGTACGACTATTGTAGAGTCGGGGTTAGATATTCCCAGAGTTAACACGATTATCATTGAAGATGCCCAAAAATTCGGTTTAGCGCAACTCTATCAACTGCGGGGACGGGTGGGGCGATCGGGAGTACAAGCGCACGCTTGGTTACTGTATCCGGCCAAGGCAGAACTAACAGAAACCGCTCGGGAAAGATTAAAGGCAATTCAAGAATTTACCCAGTTAGGATCGGGGTATCAATTAGCGACTAGAGATCTGGAAATTCGCGGCGCTGGTAACTTATTGGGTGCGGAACAATCAGGACAAATGGAAGCGATCGGTTTTGATCTATATATGGAAATGTTACAGGAAGCTTTGCAGGAAATTCAAGGTCAAGAAATTCCCCAAGTGGAGGATACCCAAATCGATCTGAAATTAACTGCATTTATTCCTAACGATTATATATCCGATCCGGAGCAGAAAATGGATGTCTATCGGGCGATCGCTACTGCCAATTCTCAGAAAAATTTAGGACAAATTGCCGCCGATTTAGTCGATAGATACGGGGCAATTCCTTCACCGGTGGCACAATTATTTAAGGTAATCGAGTTAAAACATCTGGCTAAATCCCTCGGTTTTTCCCGCATTAAACCCGATGGAAAACAGCATATTATCCTCGAAACTCCCATGGCAGAGCCAGCGTGGAAATTATTACAAGAACACCTACCCCAACATATACAATCACGCTTTGTTTATAGTCCCAAACAGGTGACAGTTAGGGGTTTAGGATTGGTAAAACCACCACAGCAGTTAGATAGTTTATTGGACTGGTTAGCTAAATGTAAAGATGGTTTACCGACGGGCAATTAGATGGGGGCCACTCTAGATCTTTGCCGGGGTGTGTCTGGAAGAGGTTCTTTCCAGTAAGTAGGGTTGGCTGAAAAAGTTTGTTGGTGGGCTTAGGAGTCAGGCTTCGGCCGTAAGCTCAGCGTTCGACAAAAGCTCACGCGGCTCGACTGATCTCGCCGAACGTCCGAAGTCTCGCCGAACGTCCGAGGTCCGAACGGAGTAGGGAGTTTCAGGCTTTGTTGCCCTCCTTCTTCGTACTGATTTATGTACTATAAAAAGGATAATGCCAGGTTTTTGAATGTCCCAATCCTATTTTCGCAGCATGAACATCGGATTTTAACAGGTCAAAAGCCTTATTTTAAAAGGGTTTTACCATTATTCAGCAAGCCCGACTTAGAGATCTCCATTTTCTAAATATCTCCGTAAATCTTTGGTGCGCTGCTCGGTGACATCTGCCAAACAATTACTGTAAATCATGGGAGCTATAGAGCCTCCCTCAAACTCACTTCTTTCAAATTCGCAACTGCTGTCTCTAAACTTAATCCAAGCTTGTTGGGCGGTAATTAATTTTTGTTTGCGAGCAGCTGACAGTTTTGGCAGTAGTTGTCGATAAACTTGATTTAACTTGCGATCGGCGTTTTGATAGGCTATGCCAGCACAAATGTTCATTTCGCTTTGAGTCTGGGGATTGTTACAGTTAGGGCGTTGAGCTAGTTGCAACTCCGTCGCTCCAGATGTGGGACTTGCAATGCCAGGGGTAGTCATCCCGACGGCCAATAAACTGGCTATGCTTAATACGGTTAGCGAAAACTCGCCCATGGCCATTTACTCTAATGATGGTAAGAATAGGATAACAGAAATGCGATCAAAGCGATCGGACGGAAAATCAGTTTGTTTTGGCTGAGTTTATTTCTTAGGTGAGGATATTGTCTGACCGTTATTGAGAATATCGGGAATCGGTAACTAAAAAACCCAGACGGGAACTCTTTTGTAAGCGGGGGTTCCACAGCGAGGCTTGATTTTAGCCTTGAATAAAATATTGGCTTCGGGGTAAAACATAAAGCCAACCCCCTCGCGAATCGGACCGAAAATAAGTTCGATATTTTCTAATTTGCCGGCATCTCCTTGGACGGTGACTCTTTGATGTTCTTGAAGGCCCGCTTTTTTGGCATCCTCGGCGTTCATTAATAAACAATGACGGTGGGGCATTCCCCAATATTTATCGCCCACTTGATAAACGACGGTCTTATGTTGTCCATAACTGCGTCCCGTTCCGAGAATCAGGGCAATTCCGGGGGCATTCTAAATTTTGTTCGATCAAAAATTTTTGTAATCCGACGAATAGGGCGGTGTCGCTACCCGGAATCGGCTGTAGGTAGAGAGTAGAAATATCGGAACCGCCCCGCAATAGGGATTTAATCGGAAAAGCGGGCGAGGAGAATTTGACCAATCCGATTTCAATTTGCGGGTTAATAATAATAATTTTACCGCCGCGATCACGAATTTGAATTAATTCATTGATCAGGCGGGGATGATTAGCGGGGGCGTTAGAACCGATCAATACCACACAATCGGCTTGTTTTAAGCTTTCCAGACTGACCATCGAAGTTCCGGAGCCGAAAACCTGTTTTAATCCTACGGTGGAGGCGGCATGACAGAGATCGGAACAATCGGCTAAATTATTACTTCCTAATGCCAGGAAAAATAATTGTAAGAGATAGGCGGCTTCATTAGAAGAACGTCCCGAACTATAGGAGGCAATGGTCTCGGACGGTTGACGAAAAGCTTGTTCGGCTAATCGATAAACTTCTTCCCAGCTAATACGTTGATAGTGACTTTCTCCGGTTTTTAAGAGGACGGGATAACTGAAACGACCCAAAAAGCCCAGTCTAAACCTTACGATGAGGCCGTTGAATTGTTGGTCAAATTAAGAGACTTAGCCGAATATCAAAACCGCTTGCCCGTTTTCCAAGAGCGTCTGAACCAGATTTACGAACAGTACAGTAACCGTTCGGGATTGAAGAGGAGGTTACAAGAAGTAGGACTTACTGACAGTAAGTGAATCGCTCTTGAATTTTCTATGTCTCGGATAATTTCAACATGAATTAAACAACCATGTTGAGTTTGTTGTCAACCTTCGGAGATAATCAGGTATTGATTTATGTCCATTTTTTTAAATTCCAAAAGTGTTAAGAATTATGTGCGATTGCCCCACCTCTTGACTAAGTAGGTAGAGCAAGTTTCTTTGTTCTATGTTAAGATATTGAGGGCTTCGTTTTTGGGTCTGATTTGTTGTTGTATTGATCGGACAGTAAATGATGAGCCTTTTTCTGTCAACTCTTGAGGTTGATGCGTTTCATTGTTGAAGGCGAACCGATGAAATATTTATTAACAAAATCACTAATTGCCACGGCGGGAATTAGCTTCTTCACTCTCCTTTCTCCTTTCAAAGCCCTAGCGGCCACCTTCGATAGTTTTCAGGTATTCGGCGATAGCTTATCGGATCCGGGAAATTTATATCGACTAACGGGCAATTCTTACCCGCCTAGTCCCCCCTACGCGAACGGGCGCTTTTCTAACGGTTCGCTCTGGATCGAGTATTTACAGCAGGATTTCGGACTGCCGAATAGCGCGGCGCTGAATCTTGCCTACGGCGGAGCTACCAGCGGCCAGGAGAACGTGGCCGAACTCTTGTTCGAGGGGGATTTTCCAGGATTACTCGACGAGATCGGCGCGTTCGCCGCGAACCCGTCTCTATCAACTTTCGACGCTCGCGATCTCTTCGTCGTCTGGGCCGGAGCTAACGACTATCTTTTCGGTTTTAGTACCGACCCCGATGTCGTAGTCGGTAACATTATCGCCGCGGTTCAAACTCTGATCTCCCCCGCGGTCGGGGCGAAAACGGTGATCGTTCCGAATCTACCAGACCTCGGGAAATTACCCAGTCAGGCGGGAATATCAGAGATGACTGATCTAGCCCTAGAGCATAATCAGAAATTAGCCGCGGCGCTTCAAGTCCTCCAAAACGCTCCCTCGACCGCGGCCACTCTGATCCCGCTAGATATCTACTCTCTCTTCGAGAACACCTACAACGATCCGTCTCGCTACGGTTTAACCAACGTCACGGACGCTTGTTTGAATACCACTACCGGGCAGATCTGCGCCAATCCCTCCGCGTATCTTTTCTGGGACAGTTTCCATCCCACGACCGTTACCCATCAAGCGATCGCAGGTCTCGCCTCGACAACCCTCACCAGCATTCCCGAACCGGACGCGACAGGTGCGATCATTATCGTCGCTTTTGTCGGTTTGGGTGTTAAAGTGGCGCAGGTAAGGATGAAACAGCCCTGCTCTCATACTAAATCCGTTGAGTATAGGCTACATATCAGTAGAGGCACTCTTGCAATAGGTAAAAGCGGAAATAAATAATCAGTTTTTAATAACCAGATTTAGTATTATGGGGTAAGCCTTCAAGCGATCGCTAACTAACAGAAACCCGAAATTTGAGTTTTTATTAGAAAAAAAGTTAGCGATCGCTTGTCAAGCAAGGGTTTGAGAATCTGGATTCGGTCAGGGATTTGCGAAAGTTCCAGAAGAGCGTTAGGGACTTGCGTATTAATGAATTACCGTCTAGACTGGAAAAGCAACTTGTTGCCCCCACTTTCGACTATGGTAACTGAACTGACTGAAAAAATCAAATCAAGCTTGAAAGATGCGGCAAAAAAGCTGACAGGTTTTAAGAAAAGGGCTTTTATGGCGCAAGTAACCATAGACTATTTTAACTCTTCGCCGCGCCGGGCTGAAACAGAATTGGGATGGTCTAGACAGGCAATAGCAACGGGATTAAAAGAGCTAGAAACTGGGATTATTTGTGTTGATAACTATCGTGCTAGGGGGAGAAAAAAAACGGAGGAACTGCTGCCAAACTTAGAGGAAGATATTAAGAGTTTAGTGGATATTTACTGGCAAGAAGACCCTAAAATTCAATCAACTTTTGCTTTAAAAAAAATTAGTGCCAGAGCGGTAAGAGAGGCATTAAAAGAAGAAAAAGGCTATTCAGATGAACAATTGCCTTCCCGTCAAACTATTGGAGATATTTTGAATCGAATGGGCTATAGTTTAAAAAAAAAGAAAAATAAAACCGCTCAAAAAAATCACAAAAACTGAGGAAATTTTTGACAACATTAAGATAGGCAATTTATCTGTCCATGGCAAAGCCCGCCATTTATAACCTTTAAAAGCCGATGACCATGATAGTTAATGGACTGCTGTTTTAGTCCCTTTAGGAATTCTAGATGTCAGTGGAGAACGCCTGTGAATTTACTTTGTTAAATCGGCTGAAACCTCAGATTTTGTAGTAGATTGTTTAGAGTTGTGGGGGCAAGAAAATCAAGCAATCTATCCAGGGTTAGAAGAATTATTAATTGATTTAGACGGAGGAGTAGCCACTCGCAGCAACCGCAGCCAATTTATCAAAATAATGGAAGACTTTGCCCAAAAAAAGCAGTTGCAAATACGGCTGATCTACTACTGGCTTTACCATAGTAAATATAATCCAATTGAAAGGTGTTGGGCAGTCTTCGAGAACTATTGGAATGGGGCAATTTTAGGTTCAATTGATGCGGCTCTTAATTGGGCTTCTAATATGACTGGGAAGGGCATAAAGCCTCTAGTACATTTGGTAGAAGGAACTTATGAAAAAGGGGTTAAGGTTTTGGCTAAAGAACTAGAACAATTGCCACCTTTCAACGCAGCGTTCTCAAACTTTGCCCAAATGGGATGTGACGGTTCTCCCCTCCTAGCTGGCATCTTATTTTTACGCAATTTCCTAACCATCCCTCGATCTTTGGCCCTATTAACCGAACCGACAAAAACTGGCAGTGCCAGCGGTTCCAGCAAACCACCTTTAAAAGAATTGGGTAAACATCCCGACGAGGGGGAATCGGTGGGATTGTAGGACGGTCCCTAGGGAGTTTATATACTTTGCACGGCAAGACCAACGCTAAGATTCCAGAGGGAGAGACGGCCGAAACCCTCACCCTAGAACGAGCTTTAGTGGCACTAGCGACCAAGACAACCGCCGCCCAGAAAACCACCCCCCAGAAAACTACTTGCCCAGGCCGTCGGTTTCCGATTCCTGTTCTACAAGAGAGGCAATCACCCCCCTGACTTTTTCCTGCCAATTATCGATCTCTTTCAGCTTGGCATATTGAGAGGGCGGCAGCCTTAACGTCAGTTTGGCGCTGCAAGGCTCTTCTCTCTCTGTGGAGAACTGGTGTTTTACTAGGTCGGGGTTGCCCCCTGGTCTTCCTCTCATCTCATCTTTCCTCCTATTCTTAGCCTCAGTCTAGCATGACGACAGGATATAAAAGACCTCTTGCAAAAATCAAAAATCTTCCGTTAGGTGAGGAGTCAGGAGCCAGTAGTCAGGAGTCAGGAGAATTAAGATGGTCTATTTAGGGTTTGCGGCAAAAAGTAGGGGCGAAGCATTCGGGCAATAACCTATCGCTGAAACCGTAGATTTTCTATCCGAATGCTTCGCCCCTACAGGACGCAAGCGCCGATCAAGATGCAAGGTTTTTGAGCCACTAGCTGGAAAATCTTGCAGCTGCTTCACCAAAAAAGCACCAAACCCCTTAGCTCGTCTATATTTCACATTTATTCAGCCAACCCTAATTATGTAAGAGGGTTAAAGTTCTGTAAACTTTAGGCCAATATCCTGCTTATAGCAAGACGGCAAGCTATAATAAAATTAATGGAGTTAAAGAACTCGCATCAAACGGGGGGGACAACGGCGAAATTGCATCCCCCGACGCTCACTAAGTAATGAGGTAATAAAAACCTTCAACTATTACACCGCCACTGCCACGATGATCAAAAGACATCCGATGGCAGCCTAGAATCATCTGTAATTGACTTTGATTAACTGGTCAAGTACGATGATGATACATAGACAACCAATGAATGTCAAGCTGTATCCCTAACAGGGGAACAGTCAAACTAAGAGCCATATAAGGTGCAAGTCTCAAGTACGGTTCTGAATGGGAGGGGAGGTGGGTGACGACCTTCTCGACCCCTGATTGACAGTTTAGACAATCTGACTCACTTGAGAAATAGGGTTTCGGGGGATTAATTCCCTGACTAGAGTTAGAAATATCCGATCATTTGCGTAATCTGTAGTTAAGATCGAAGAAAAGCCAGTAGTTTTCAAGAAAAACGGAGGGGTTGAAAAGTGAAATCAAGAGGAAAGGGGATACAGTTAAAACTGCCGTCGTCCGAGTCGGGTTTCTCGATGTTAGAAGTGGTCATTGCCATTTTAACTATTACCGCTTTCTTAACAGGAACCTTACAGTTAATGGCAGTGAATGCCTTATATAAAGTTCGGGCTGAAAGACAAGCTAGAGCTAACTTTTGGATACAAGAAGACTTCGAGAATGTCAACGCTTTAGCTTCGAGTTTAGATGTTAGTGACAATGATGATAGCGTCAATGCAGATAATCATGATCCCGAGCTTTTCAGTCAAATATTTCCTAATGTTTGCTCAGATATAAATCAAGGTTATGCCATTGAATTAAGGAGGCGATTACCGAATGCTGAACCTCCTGACAGTCCGGAATTTGATCCAGATGATCCCAGTAAGGATTATGCTATTCCCGCTGATGATTTACCTGCAGAAACAGCAGAAACATTATTAGTAGCAACACGAGAAATTGTCGGTAAAGACTATTCTCTCTATCGAACTTTTCCTGATGGTACCGACGCCCAGGCTGCTCATCCCCATCGTCTTCGTATAGAGTATGAAGTGAGATTAGCTGATGATCAAACTGCTGACGATTACCCCAACCAAGAAAATGTTATTGCCGAAAGTTCTGTCGAGGTGATTCCCGATGCGTCGTTTAAATGTCCATAAAAATCAGGGTTTTACCCTGTTAGAAATTTTGATAGCTTTGGCAATTACGGGAATTCTTGCCGCCTTAACCCTACCTAATTTATTAGCTTGGTTAAATAGCAATAAAGTCCAAGAAGCCACCGATTCTATACAATCAGCCCTACGGGATGCCCAAAAACAAGCTATCCGTCGAGGGAGAAGTTGCACGATTAATTTTACTAACGGGATTGGCACTAATCCCACGGTTTACCGGCAAATAAGCGCCAGTGAACCGGGTTGTTTAGTGGCGACTAATACTAATGGGGGTTCCCTAAGTCTGCCGCAGGAAATATTTATGGTGGTGGATAATTTTCCAGATTTTCCCCCTGATAGCGGCAGTCCGGGGGTGCAGTTTTCCTTTCGGGGCCATGTGCCGGGGTTAAAATTTACTACGCCGGACGGTCCGGCGATAATCGTATTATATCCCGCCGCCAATGCCTCCGCCGCGCCCTATCCCAACCAAGAAAGAAAGTGTATAGTTATCGCTTCTCTGCTAGGAATAGTTAAACAAGGCACTTATGACGGCGATCCTCTAGAGCCGCTTGATGCCAATAATTGTCAAATCGGTCTGGATGGAACCCAACCACCCTAATCAGCTTCTCAAGGCAACACACTCCACTCCGGTGCAGTCAATCACCCCGTGCAGGATCGCAGAATCCAACCCAGTAAGACTCCGATACCACCAAAGCGGACAATTTGCCAAAAAACCTCCCCCAGCAGTCCGCGACGGATTCCTTCCCAGAATAGACGCTTTAATTCCCCTTCTTTAAGTAAATTGCTTTCTAAAATTACCTCTAATTCTTGAATCTGTTCGCGAATTTGCACCAATTCCTTTTCTAGTTCAGGTAGGGGATTTTCCCGCCATTGGGGTTCTATTTGGCTAAATTGTGCCTCTAGGTCTTTTTTTTGCTGTTCTGCTTCGTTGATCTGTCGATAACGGTCTTTTAGTGATGCGATCGCCGCTTCGACTTCTTCAATCGCTTGGGTAAATTCCGCCGATTCATCGCTAGGGTATGGGTTTTCTTCTAAGGACATGGACTCGATCCGATTGCCTGCGTCTAAACTATAGTTATAGACGATTTTACGGTTTTACGAAACCTTTTGATTATGATTCCATCCCCTGTCTCTTCCTCATCTCAGACTATTGATGATCTATCTACTTTGGAATTGGCGCGGATTTTGGCGGAACGTTTGGCGATCGCACCGATTGACTGGCATCGTCTGAAGTCCCACCGTAATGCTCGGGCCGCTGAACAATTAGGGACGGCTTTGGTGTTTTTATTAGATAATCAGCCAGAAGAAGCACTTCCTCGGCTACAACAGGCTACAGGCTGGCTCGATCGCTCGATTTCTGCGCCTCCCTGTCCTTCTCACGGTCATGGTCATTAATTCAACCAGCGTTCCTGTTTAATTTGCTTACAAAGTTTCAGTTGGGTTCCTTCTTGATTCCAGTGAACTTGGTCGAAGATTTGATATAACATACACAGTCCTCGGCCATTTTCCGCTTCTTCGGGGGGAAAATCGGGACAATCGCAACTACAGCCATGATGGTGACAACCTGGGGTAAATCCACAGCCTTGGTCGGTAATTACCCAAGAATACTCGTCTTTACTGCTAGAAAATTGGACGACCACGGTTTTGGTGGGATCGAGATGATTGCCGTGTTTAGCGGCATTAACTAAAGCTTCTTGTAATCCTAATCTAATTTCTGGTTCTAATTCTTCCGGAATACTAGCGGTCAGTAAATCTAAAATCGGACAAAGATACAAGGTGGAAGCGAAACTCATGGTGTTCCAGCTTTGTTTGCTTGTGGGCAGTGAAATAGCAATCACGCACTTTACCTCTAGCTTATATTCAATGACTGTTCTCTTACAGAAAGATTAAGGTCTCTTAACCGTCGATCTAGATGATTGCCATACCTAATGAGTCATGTTTTATCCCTTTTGTGTCTCTGAGATGGATTAGATATTTTTATGATTGATCTACAAACCAATCGAGAATCAAGGCAACTTTGAGCGAGTAATTAATCAAAAAAGTAGTTGACTGGAAAGGCTGCTAATATGCTATTATCCTTAACCGTTGACTTTTCAGCTATAAACGACCAAAGTGTCAGGTTTTGCCTCCTATTTCACCCTACCATATTCGCTGTTTTTTGTCCAAGAAAAGCGGCGCATTCAACGTGGGGAGTTTGGGGAAAGAAATCGGCTGTTTGCACTTCTAGCAGTTGATAATCGCCTGTTTTACAAAGATATTGCAAGTCTCTGGCTAAAGTTGCACTTTGACAACTGATATAAACTATGCGTTGACTTTGCAGTTGTAACAAACTATCAAGGACAGATCGATCGCAACCTTTGCGGGGCGGATCGAGTAGAATAATGTCGGGTTTAACTGTCAGTTGCGGTAAAGTTTTTTCTACTGCCCCCAAAATAAAAGTTGTGTTGGTAATATTATTTAATTGGGCGTTAATCTTGGCTCGATCGAGGGAAAAGCTATAGGATTCTAGTCCAATCACCTCTTTAACCCGTTTAGCGAGGGGTAAAGTAAAAGTACCGATACCACAGTAGGCATCAATAAGAATTTCTTCACCTTTAAGCTCTAATTTCTCACAAATAACCGCAAATAAGGCTTCAGCAGCCTCTGTATTAACCTGAAAAAAGGTATCGGCAGCCAATTGATAGGTTAATCCGGCGAACTTTTCGGTAACATAGTCCCTTCCGGCGATAGTTGTGGTCTGAGCGCCAAAAATAGCATTACCTCGATCGGGGTTATAATTGACGGTTACACCGACTAAATTGCCGTATTTTGCCAGCCATTGCCGCGCCTGGGTCTCAATTCCCTGTAAATTATTATCGGTACTAATCAGGGTTAATAAAACTTCTCCAGTGTGGCGGCCAATTCTTAGAGATAAATGGCGTAATTGTCCTTGATGGGTCTTTTCATCGTAAATTGACCAGCCTTGCTCCTGAATATCCTGTTTTATCTCTGCTAGAAACGGATTTAAAGCCTGATCTTGAATTGGACATTGATTGAGATTAATCAGATGATGGCTGCCGCGACGATAATAACCCGCTTGCACATTGCCGGTGGGGGAAAATCCGAGGGGATAGGTAGCTTTATTGCGATAAGCGAGGGGAGAATTACCGGTGAGGGGAGGATAAACCAAAGGATCGGTAAAACCACCAATTCTGGTTAATACCTCTTGTACTTGCTCTTTTTTGACCTGAAGCTGAAATTGATCCTCGATGTGTTGCCATTGACAGCCACCACATTTATCGGCAACGATGCAGCGGGGCCGGATACGATGGGGAGAAGCTTGTAGAATAGTTTGTAGTTTGCCGATCGCATGACTTTTTTTGATATAGGTGATGCGAGTTTGAATGCGATCGCCAATAACCGTATCTGGCACAAAAATCACCTGTCCTCGGTATTTTCCCACACCTTCGCCCGTATGGTTGAGGTCGGTAATCTCGATCTCGATTAAATCACCTTGTTGCATAGTTAGGGAAACCAGTTTTCATCTAGGGTTTCTTCTCAGTAAAAATAACCCAACTCTATTCTACAATCAAAAGTTAATTTTTCTAAAATCCTAGATCAGCTTTGGCAATTTTGGCCGCCGCTAAAACTTCCTCATCGGGTAATTCTCGCCAGTCGGTTGCGCCTATTTCAGTATAGAATTTTTGATCGTAGGCGCGAGTACGAATTACTACCGGCATAGGGACCGCATGACCTAAAACTAAAGCCTGTTGTTTTGAGTCTAATTTCGCTAAAACTGATCGCAAACTTCCCCCTCCAGAAACCCCAGTAAATATGGCTTCGATGTCCTTTTCATCGTTTAATAAACAGGTGATTCTTGTCCCTACCTGAGACATAACTTCGTTATCAATTCCTGAAGGTCTTTGATCGACAATTAGGAGAGTAACAAAGTATTTTCGCATCTCCCTGGCAATAGTTCCAAAAATAGTTTGATGCACCACGGCAGAATCTAAAAATCGATGAGCTTCTTCAATGGTAATCACTAACTGTTGCGGTCGATCAACGGGGTTTTTAGTTTGTAAAAAATATTCAGCTTTTTTAACATAATTAGCATGAATCCGACGGGTGATCATATTGGTGGCTAACATATAGGAAAGCATATTACTTTGGGAGCCAAATTCAATAACAACGTGCTTACCCGCATCTAAAGCTTGTAAAACCTGATCGATATAATTGTGGGGACAAGAACTTTTTAAATATTTCAAACTATCTAGACGCATTAATTTTCTCTGGAGGGACATAATTGATCCCGCATGGCCTTGTTTTTCCGTACAGAAGATTTTAATATCCTCGTTACTCATATTTAATAACTGAACTATCCAAGATTCTCCATACTCGTTATAGAGAATATTGGCATTATCTAAACTAGCTTCCGAGATGCCTAATTCCCGACCGATTAAACGAATATCTTCGATTTCAATCTGATTATAACTTAAGAATAATTCCTGCGCTCCTCGTACTCCCCGGCGTTTGGTAGAATCGGGATCGAGGGTATAAATTTCTACCTGTCCGGGGAATAATTGACATAATCCTTTCACCGTAGAAACCTCCTTCCCTTCTTTCATCGCTTCCCAACCGTATTCCGAGTGCATATCAAACATGAGGTTAACCCCTGCTTGTTTGCGAATAATACCCGAAATTAACAGCCTGGTTAAAAAGGATTTTCCCGTCCCGGATTTGCCAAAAACGCCGTTACTACGTTCCACAAAGCGATCAAGATTAATACATATTGGCACGTCCATGTCAAGGGGTTGACCAATAGCAAAATTCTTTCTGGTGGGATCATCTTCCCAACCGAAAACCATGCGAAAATCCTGCTCACAAGCTTCATAAACTTGGCTAAAATGCGCGGGAATAGTTTTAACTGGCAGTAATTCTAAATCAGCGCTGGTTTGGGGTTGAAAAGAGCCTAAAGAAGTGTCGGAAACTGCGGGGGAATTACCTCCAGTCGGTGTGAACATGAGCATAGGCGATAGTTCAATAGTACCATAAGTACCGCTACCCGCTAAAACATCGCGCATAAAACTATCATCGGGATGGGGAGGATTCGCGATAATCCGGGGACTGGAGTTACCCAGGGAGACATCGGTGAGGAGACAGAAAAAACGCGAGCGAGTGCCTTGCACCACTAAAAATTTACCGACGCGCATATCTTCTACCGAAATATCCGGATAAAGACGGATTTCTAAACCTTCACTCAGGGAACCTTGAATAACCGATCCGAGGGGCTGTTCACTCATGCTAACCTTTATTTGTGGCGATGAATTATGAATTATGAATTATGAATTATGAATGAGGAAGTGTTTTCAGTGATCAGTAAACAGTGATCACTGAACTTAAAACTCAAATCTGATAACTGATTCAAGTCAGTTGATTTTTTTTGGTCTATCCCACCTAAAAATGAGGGGTTCGCAGGCAGGCACGGATTCCCATTATGAATATAAGTATATGTCAAGTGATGGGGTTTTGTCAAGGACTTTAAGAAAAAAAATCGGGTTGATCAACGGGAAGCAAGGCAATAACCAAGGGAGAAGAGAATGCCACTAAAAAAGTGAAGATTAACCGCTATAAACTTGCAGTTACTGACTAGCTGAGGTTGGTCGTGATTTTGGTTAACGTGGTTGACTAATTGCCAAGCGAAAGGCAGACTAAGAAAGATTAAAAGGGTGAGAGGGGGATAAACCTGCAGCAGCACAAAAACTACCGTTAAAACGTAAACGAGAACCGTGACTAAGGTTAAAACTTTAGAACCTTTTAAAGTACCCAAACGGGCAATAGGTGATTTTTTACCCGCTTTGAGATCATCGTCGACTTGATGGAAATGGGAGCAAAAAAGGATGATAGAAGTGGTAATCCCGACAATAATTGAAGCCGCTAGACTAGAGAGAGAAAAAGCACCGACTTGGGAATAGTAGGCGGCGGCAATCGCCAAGGGTCCAAAAGTAAAGAAACAGATAATTTCACCTAATCCTTGATAACCGAGACGGAAGGGAGGCCCCTGATAGGTATAGCCCAAAAAACAGCAGAGGGCGATTAATTCTAGGATAGTCCAATCGCCTCGCCCATAACTAATAGCAAAAATACCAGCGATGCCCACTAATAGAAAAAGATTACTTAGCCAGAAAATTAAAGATTTATTGCCGGTTAAATTAACGATCGAATGGGCTTTATTGACATCTATCCCAGTATCGGCATCAAAAACATCATTGCTGAGATTTAACCAAGCGAGAATCAAAATAGCTGAGAGGATAAAAGTGGCAAAAATCGGCAGAGAAAATCGACCTGTTTCCTGATAAGCGATCGCTGTTCCCAAAATAATCGGTATAATCGCCACACTATACATTGGCGGTTTCAGGGCTGCTAACCAGAGTTTTTTGGGCGAGGGAGTGGTGACAGTATCGGTGGTCATAGTTAGGGTTTGCTGAAAAAGTTTTTCTTGGGGATAGATGGTCGGCACTTTTTGATTTCAAAAAGGCCTAAAGATATTATCCAACAAGGTTTTTAGATTTATTCAGCAGGCCCTAGATAGTTCCTCAAAATTGAGATGCGCCCGACCCGAAACGGGCCGTTTTGGTGTTAAACCGAAATTTTAGATGATTTAGACTTTGGTTTTGGCTTTTTCTGGCAGTTTACCAGGGGTAGCGGCACCGGCTAAACCCAGACCTGATCAAGCGATAGCAGTCATAGTTCCGGGTTCAGAGGGTTCAAAAACGGTAAAAATAAGGATTAAATTGCCTAAAATCTGTAAATAGACCATTTAATTGATTATTATTGATTCTTAATTCTCCTGACTACTGACTACTGACTCCTATTTTGATTTTTACTAGAGGTCTGATCGTACCTCGGTTTTAAGGATATTTTAGTCAAAAATAGAGATAAATAGACTAAAACCGGGTAAGATATCCTCGCCGCTTAAATTAGCGGGTAGTTCCATAATTTCTACGGGTTGCTCAGGACGATAAATTTCCACTTGTTGTTGTTGAGGATTAACTAGCCAACCTAATCGCAAACCACTGTGGAGATATTCCTGCATTTTCGCTTGAATTTCTGGGAGGGAATCGCTACGGGAGCGCAGTTCAATGACGAAATCGGGACAAATAGGCGGAAATTTCTCCTGTTCTTCTCGACTCAGAGCTTGCCAACGAGTTAAACTCACCCAAGCGGCATCGGGAGCGCGATCTCCGCCATTCGGTAAACGAAAAATCGTCGCTGAACTAAAGACTTTACCCAATGCGGTTTGACGATTCCACAACCAAAGTAAACTAATAAAATCGGCCTCTCGGTTGCCGCTAATTCCCCCAACAGGTGGCATGACAATTAATTCTCCTTGGGCGTTTCTTTCCAGTTGCCAATCTGGGTTAACTTGACAGAGACGGTAAAACTGCTCATCGCTGAGATTGACTGTATCTAAGTTTAAAATCACTGCTGCCATAGCTATATTTCGCCCTAGAAAACACTCTAGTCTTAATTATAGTCAATTAGATTCCCCGCCACAGTGCGATCGCACCGTCCCGATCTCCAGTGACTAACCAACGACCATCTCGACTGGCAACCATTCTTAAGATGACGTTTCCCTTCAGGGTATTCAAATGCTGACGGGTATTAACATCCCAAAATTTCACAGTTCCATCCCCGGAAGTGCTGGCCAAAACTTTACCCCCATCCAGCAAGGCCATATCGGTAACAGCGTCGTTATGGGCGAGAATAGTAGTGGTGCCGATGCCGCTTTTTACTTGCCAACCGCGGATCGAACCGTCTTGACTAGCAGTACCGGCGGTATTACCATCCTTGGAAAAAAGCACCCGATAAACGGGGAATAAATTACCCGCATAGGCCCGAATAAAGCGACCGGTACTCACTTTCCAGAGTTTAACGAAACCATCGTAATCGGCGCTCACAATTCCTTTACCATCGGGACTAAATGCGATCGCCTGAATCGGATGATTATGGCCGTGCAGGGTTTTTAACAGTGTACCCGTCTGAAAATCCCAGAGTTTAACAGTACGATCCCAGCTACCCGTAGCCAAAATTTTGCCATCGGGAGAAATAGCGGCATCGGTAACGAGAAAAGCATGGCCAGGATAGGTCATTTCTAATTTTCCCGTGCGCGTATTCCAGCGTTGCACTTTTCCCCCCGCATCGGCAGTTACGAAAGTCTCACCATCGGGACTAAATTGGATAGCATTGACAGTATCACCTAGTTGCCAAGTCCTGAGAGGTTTTTGGGTTTTTAGGTCCCATTCCCTAACAGTGCCGTCAAAACTACCGCTCAGCAGCAAGGAGTTATCGGGACTAATGGCTAAAGCATAGATGGGATCCTGATCGGCTTTTAAAATAGTAACCCGTTCGACCATCTGCCAAGGAACGATTTCTGCTAGGGGAGGCGCTTGCGGAGTGGTGGTTTTCCCTTTTTCCTGATTGACTGCACAACCACCGGATAGCAACAGTAGCAATAATAAAGATAATGTCGGTTGATAAAGGGTTATTTTCATGGAATTTTGCCGTTGTCTGTCAAATTAGATGATAATCCAGGATTTGGGTTCGTTGGAATTGAATTCTACTTTAAGCCCGATTTACCAGAGACTATTTTACTGGATAAATCGTTAAATTTAATTATCTCGCCATGAAAAAATAATTGTTTCTTCTGCTTGTCTAAATTCAATGTTAAATTTATCAAAAACTACTTCTCTTCCTAATAATAATTGTTCTGTATCTATGGGCATTTGTAGCCAAGCAACAGGAGCAATTAGTTGATGATTATCAATCGTTATTTCTAGATTACGCAATACATATTCTACATTACCGCCAATGGTTTCAGCGACTAAAGTTGACTCTGCATCTGCTAGTTGATAACCTAAATCTTGACCGATTTTATAGGAAATCAGGCTAACTTCTGCACCAGAATCGACTAACATTATTGTCTTTATTTCAATTTGGTTATGTTTTAACTTTACTAAATAGCTTGGTTGCCAATTATGACGAACAACGGAGCGAAATTGAACTGGTAAGATTTGAATAGAATAACGACAACGAGGAACAAGATAAATGACAAATTCTTGATTGGTTGTGTTGGCTTCTTCTAGAACATTCTGTAAATTTTCACCGTGAGCAATCACCCCTTTTTCATTATAAGCAATGTATTGATTTTTATACAAATCAAGCACGGTGTCACGATTTTTGTTTAACCAACGTAACATTTCTTGGGCTTGTTCTTGAGAGATTGAGTTGGTCATAATCTTTCTAAGGAGAGACGTTTTTGATGAGAAGGAAAGCAGTGCTAATCAGTTTATTTTTGTCAATTATAGCTTCTAGTTGCTCCGATTGATACCGACCTGATTCGACTTCTAAAGAAGCGGCATCCAAAGCATTAAGATAAGCATCGTTTAAAGTATCTGTTAATTCCTCATCACTTAAATAATATCCTGCTGCTTTTCGGCGTTTATTTTGGCGTTGAATTTCTCTAACACTATTGCGAATGGAGACATCCCAAGAACGAGTGGTTCTGTTTTCTGCCTGTTGTTTAATTAAATGCAGTAGTAAGATAACAGCATAACTACGAATGGTGCTAATAATCCCATTTTTGCTCATATCTTCAAGGTCTTCTACAATCGCCAGTGAACCTTTAATATCACCTTTTAAGAGTAAAGCCTTTAATTCTAAAAGTTCTTCCATAATCCAATTTCTTCCCCAAATACCCCTTAATTATATCTTGCCACAAGTCTCTCTATCCCAAAGCTCATTTAAGGCCATCTTGAGCAAAAAGTTAATCATTTTTTCATTTATTTTAAGGTTTTCTGTGCTATGCTGTGGCCTTTCTTGTAAAAATGGAGTTTTTAGTCATAACTCGAAGATTAGCAAAACTAATTGATTTGCGGGTATTGTAGCGGCGAATTGCATTCTATCTCTGATGTATAAATGCGCTCTCCTTCTTTTAACTTTAAGCTAAAATAGATGGCTCTTCTAGGTTCTGTGTGATAAGTTTAACTTATATAGGATCGATCAATCTTTGTGTCCTTTGTGTCTTTGTGGTTCCTTCCACTCGCTCGCTAGGAAGAATGTATCTTAGAATACATTTTGCCCACCAAACCTAAG
>NZ_JBHFLL010000249.1:0-1171 GCF_041928595.1 Microcystis sp. BLCC-F209 | reverse complement strand
GACTTCGTAACTGTTTTGAGCTTCAAAATTAGGAGTAAAACCGACATAGAAAAGAGCCGAATTCTGAATTAAGAAGCGCTCCCTATCCCGTCCCGTGAGGAAGAGATTATTGGTTCCTAAACCATCATCTTCAATCAGGAGATCGGCGACTTTAAATTCTGGTGTGACATTGACATTTTCAGCTAACTCGGTGACAGCATTTTGGAAAATTAGGGCTGTGGGAGCTTGATTACTAGGTGTTTCATTAACATCATTGACAGTAATTGTCAAGGTTTTCTCAAAACTTAGTCCCCCTTGATCGGTGGTTTTTACCCGAATACTGTAACTATTTTTGGTTTCAAAATCCGGGGAATTATTAATCTGTAATTGATTCCCTACAATCGAGAATGCTGTATTATCTGTATCTCCTGTTCCTGCTATCAAACTATAGGTAAAGTTATTACCACTATCGGGGTCTGTACTGGAAAATGTTCCAATCACTGTATTGGGAGCAACATTTTCATTTACTGTGGTCGCACTTAAGGCTAAATTCGTCGGAGCTTGATTACCGGGAGTTTCATTAACATCATTGACAGTAATTGTCAAGGTTTTCTCAAAACTTAGTCCCCCTTGGTCTGTGGTTTTTACTCGAATACTGTAACTATTCTTGGTTTCAAAATCCGGGGAATTATTAATCTGTAATTGATTCCCCACAATCAAGAATGCTGAGTTATCTGTATCTCCTGTTCCTGTAACTAAACTATAGGTAAAGGTATTGCCAGTATCGGGGTCTGTGCTGGAAAATGTTCCAATCACTGTATTAACAGGGACATTTTCATTTACTGTGGTCGCACTTAAGGCTAAATTTGTTGGAGCTTGATTACCGGGAGTTTCATTAACATCATTGACAGTAATTGTCAAGGTTTTCTCAAAACTTAGTCCCCCTTGGTCTGTGGTTTTTACGCGAATACTGTAACTATTCTTGGTTTCAAAATCTGGGGAATTATTAATCTGTAATTGATTCCCTACAATCGAGAAGGCAGTATTATCTGGGGAGCATCTCACCTTTGCAATGAGCATAAATACTTAGTGGAAAAATAGGCTTTTCGAGGGTAATTCTTGTTTTAATTCTCCATGTACGCAGTCTTTAAAAGCCTCTATTTCGTTCCAAGACACGATTAAGAGTGGCTTT
>NZ_JBHFLL010000248.1:0-12391 GCF_041928595.1 Microcystis sp. BLCC-F209 | reverse complement strand
AAAGCCACTCTTAATCGTGTCTTGGAACGAAATAGAGGCTTTTAAAGACTGCGTACATGGAGAATTAAAACAAGAATTACCCTCGAAAAGCCTATTTTTCCACTAAGTATTTATGCTCATTGCAAAGGTGAGATGCTCCCCCTATAGCTTCTACACAGGATTTATGATCATTACCCTGCACTCGTTGACAATTATCCCCAGATTTACCAAGGGCGATCGATCTGCTAGATTTTTGATGTTGGATATCTTAGATAGATATGGCTGGTCATAGTAAATGGGCAAATATTAAACGACAAAAAGCCCGGGTTGATGCCAAAAAAGGGCAAACTTTCACCCAGTTATCCCGGGCCATTATCGTGGCTACGCGTAACGGTGTTCCCGATCCGGCGGGCAATTTTCAGCTACGCACGGCGATCGAAAAAGCCAAGGCGGCCGGTATTCCTAATGACAATATCGAAAGAGCGATCGCTAAAGGGGCAGGAACTTGGGAAAATGACTCAGCTTTTGAGGAAATTCGCTACGAGGGTTATGGTCCCGGGGGTGTGGCGATCCTGATCGAAGCACTGACCGATAATCGCAATCGCACGGCGGCGGATCTGCGGGTGGCTTTTAGCAAAAATGGCGGTAATTTAGGTGAAACGGGCTGTGTGGGCTGGATGTTTGACCATAAGGGGGTAATTCGCCTTGAGGGAACTATTGATGAGGATCAGCTTTTAGAAGCTTCCCTAGAGGGCCAGGCCCAATCCTACGAGTTTTTTGACAGTGAGGAGGAAGGTGAAGGGGCAGAAGTGTTTACTGAGGTGTCTAACCTGGAGAGATTGAATAAGGTTCTGCAAGCAGCGGTATTTAAGGTCAAAGAAGCAGAATTACGCTGGATTCCCACTAATACCCTAGAAGTAAGCGATCGAGACCAGGCCCGTTTTTTATTGAAGTTAATCGACACCCTAGAATCCCTAGATGATGTGCAATCGGTGACAGCTAATTTTGATTTAGTCGAGGAATTGATGTTGCTGGATCTGTGATCCTAAATTCCTAGGCAGTGATCACTGATCAGATTTGAGTTTTCAGTGAGCGGTATGAAGTGAGAGTAAGTAGTTGGACAATCTTGATTACTGATCACTGTTTACTGATTACTGATTCTAGGCCTGATCAAGAAATAATCTGTCCCCAAAATCCTGTAAAAATTCGGGTTCCGTCTTTGAGAATATGAATTTCCACTTGATCCGATGCCCAATTAATCTGATCTTCCAGAGCGGGATTGAGGACGTGAATCCGTTGATTGCTAGAAGAAACGGGAGAATCGGGGGAATGAATAGCCAGGGATTCCACATAGGCCCCATCCACCAAAATATCTAACTGGGCTAATAATTCTTGGGAGTGGGGCGGTGCTTGGGTTGAGCGCAATTGTTCGATCGTAAATCCCGTGAAGGACATCACATTTAAGCCTTTTTCCTTAACATATTTAGCTAATTCTGTCAAGGCTTTTGCTTGCCAAAAAGGTTCACCTCCGGAGAAAGTTAGGCCACTATTGCGGGGATTAGCCAAAATTTTGGCAGCTAGAGACTCAACGGTAATTAATTGATTGATCTCAAAGGACCAGGAAGCTGGATTAAAACAACCCCGGCACTCGCGAGAACAACCCTGTACCCAGACCACGGCCCGACAACCGGGACCGTTAACGGCGGATTCATCCACATAGCCCATGATATTGAGATGATGGGCGGGAATTGGCGCTAATTCGGCAGCAATAGTCAGACTCATCGCTTACAATCCTCGATCGATTCCTATCTTTTTCATGCTAGGGAAAAAACGACAAAAATCGATCGCTCTTGCCATGATTTTTAACCTTTGACACACATCACCTGCTTGAGAGTGGCGACAATTTCCACTAGATCAGCCTGTTGATTCATCACCTGTTGGATCGGTTTATAAGCTCCCGGAATCTCATCAATAACGCCCTCATCCTTGCGGCATTCAACCCCTTCGGTTTGGGCGATTAAATCATCAAGAGTAAAGATTTTTTTAGCCAGATTTCTCGACATCAAGCGCCCGGCCCCGTGGGAACAGGAACAGAAGCTATTATGTTCTCCCTTGCCTTTAACAATATAAGATTGCGCTCCCATGGAACCGGGGATAATACCATAATCGGTTTCTCTAGCGCGGACTGCTCCTTTGCGGGTGACATAAACCTCCTCGCCAAAATGAATTTCTTTTTCAGCATAATTGTGATGACAATTAACTACTAAGAGGGGTTTAGTTGGTTTGCCTCCCGCTAGATGTTTTTCAACAATGCGTTTAAATCTAGCCATCATAATTTCCCGATTATAACGGGCATATTCCTGGGCCCATTGTAGGTCATGCCAGTAGGCGGCAAATTCTTCTGTACCGGCGACAAAGTAGGCCAGATCGAGGTCGGGTAATTTACCTTCTGCTAGTTTGGCTAACTCTTTGGCCGTATCAATATGACATTGGGCCAGTTGATTACCAATACCTCTAGAACCGGAATGGAGCATTAACCAAACTTGATTGTCTGTATCTAAACAAATTTCGATAAAGTGATTGCCACCCCCCAGAGAACCCATTTGTTTAAGGGCTTTTTTCTCTAGGTTTTGTACGCCTCGATGAATCTGTTTAAATTCCGCCCATTTTGGCCATTTAGTTACTTCCCGATCCACTTCTTTATTTTCCGCAAAACCGACGGGAATATTCGCCTCCACATCGAGGCGAATTTTTTTAAGTTTTCCCTGCAATTGTTCACCAGTAAAAGGCATTTTTAGGGCAGCCATGCCGCAACCGATAGCCACTCCGACGGCGGCGGGAATTACGGCATCTTTGGTGGCAATCACCGAACCGACTAAAGCACCTTTACCCAAGTGAACATCGGGCATTAAAGAAATGTGTTTATAAACAAAAGGGAGGGAAGCGACATTTTTGGCCATTTGGGTCTCTTGGGGTCCCAATTCATGGCCTGCCCAAGATAAAATCGGTGTCGGTGTGGAAAGTTGCAGAGTTTCGTAAGTCATATTTTTTATGAAATAATCAGATAAAAAGCGGGTACAACCAAGGCAATAAGGCAATGGAGATTCTGCGATAAATTTAGATAAATTGTTATCGGCGATCGTATTTTAGCACCAGAGGATAAGCTGTTGACTATCTAAATTACTCCCTCAGACTGCCTCCCAGGAGAATTGTTGACTTTCACCGGAGGTTTACCGACTACTGCAATACTACCAAAAAGGTTCGGATACCTACACTATCGAGAAAGCGGGGTTATTTTGCACTATAGAGATAACGAAGGAACTGATAGGGGTGGGTATCGCCTAAAAACCGAGTACAGTTCCGATTCTAGAAGTCACTATAGTTGTATCGGAGCAGCACAAAGATTATGGGAAAAGTAGTTGGAATTGACTTAGGGACGACTAACTCCTGCGTTGCGGTTATGGAAGGGGGTAAACCCACCGTTATCGCCAACGCTGAAGGGTTTAGAACCACGCCCTCAGTCGTCGCCTACGCCAAAAGTGGCGATCGCCTAGTAGGACAAATCGCCAAACGTCAAGCGGTAATGAACCCGCAAAATACCTTTTATTCCGTCAAACGCTTTATCGGCCGGAAATTCAACGAAGTTACCAACGAAGCCACAGAAGTATCCTACAAAACTCTCCAAGACGGCAACGGCAACGTTAAATTAGACAGTCCCGCCCAGGGCAAACAATTTGCCCCCGAAGAAATTTCCGCCCAGGTACTGCGGAAACTGGTGGAAGATGCTAGTAAATACCTAGGCGAAACCGTTACCCAAGCAGTCATCACTGTACCCGCTTATTTTAATGACTCCCAACGTCAAGCCACCAAAGATGCCGGGAGAATTGCTGGGGTTGAAGTTCTCCGCATTATCAACGAACCCACTGCCGCCTCTCTTGCCTACGGATTAGACAAAAAAGCTAACGAAACCATTCTCGTTTTTGACTTGGGTGGGGGAACCTTTGACGTATCGGTTCTAGAAGTGGGTGATGGTGTCTTTGAAGTTCTTGCTACCTCTGGAGATACTCATCTCGGTGGTGATGACTTCGATAAAAAAATCGTTGATTACTTAGCCGGAGAATTCAAAAAAGTTGAAGGAATAGATCTCCGTCAAGATAAACAGGCCCTGCAACGTCTCACGGAAGCGGCAGAAAAAGCCAAAATTGAGCTTTCTAGCGTTACCCAAGCAGAAATTAACCTGCCCTTCATCACCGCTACCGCCGAAGGGCCAAAACACCTAGATACCACGTTAACCAGAGCTAAATTTGAGGAAATTTGCGCCGATTTAATTGATCGCTGTCGGATTCCCGTCGAAAATGCCATCCGTGATGCCAAAATCGATAAATCTGCCCTCGATGAAGTGGTTCTCGTCGGTGGTTCAACCCGGATTCCTGCCGTTCAAGAATTAGTTAAAAAAGTCCTGGGCAAAGATCCCAACCAAAGCGTTAACCCCGATGAAGTGGTAGCCGTCGGTGCTGCCATTCAAGGTGGTGTTCTCGCCGGTGAAGTCAAAGATATTCTTCTGCTTGATGTTTCGCCCCTGTCTTTGGGTGTGGAAACCCTCGGCGGTGTGATGACGCGGATTATTACCCGCAACACCACTATTCCCACCAAAAAATCGGAAGTTTTCTCCACAGCAGTGGATGGACAAACTAACGTGGAAATCCACGTCCTGCAAGGGGAACGGGAAATGGCCAAAGATAACAAGAGTTTGGGAACTTTCCGACTCGATGGCATCCCTCCCGCTCCTCGTGGTGTGCCTCAAATCGAAGTGGTTTTCGACATCGATGCTAACGGTATTCTCAATGTCACCGCTAAGGATAAAGGTACAGGAAAAGAACAATCGATCAGCATCACCGGCGCTTCTACCCTGCCCCAAAATGAAGTGGAACGCATGGTTAATGAGGCAGAATCGAACGCCTCGGTGGATAAGGAACGTCGCGAACGCATTGAACGCAAAAATCAAGCTGATTCCCTGGTTTATCAAGCTGAGAAGCAGTTGGAAGAGTTAGGCGATAAGGTTCCTCCATCTGAGAAAAATAAAGCCCAAGGGTTGATTAAAGACCTGAAAGAAGCGATCGCTCAAGACGATGATGGTAAGATCAAAACCATCCTACCGGAATTACAACAAGCCCTCTACGCGATCGGTAGCAGTATGTATCAGCAAGGAGCCCCCAGCAATCCCCCCGGTGGCAATGATGGCAATGGCCCCTCTGGTGGTGCCGGTGGTGGCGATGATGTCATCGATGCCGAATTCTCCGACGCTAAATAAAAATTAAGTTCCTAGCTTCGGGAAGGACACAATTTACTTTGTGTCCTTTTTTCATTGCGGCTTTCTTACAGATAAGGTTGTTATACTAAATCCGTTGAGTATAGGCTACTTATGAGGAGAGGCACTCATGCAAGAGGCACTCATGCAAAACGGAGAATAAATAATCAGTTTTTAAGAAGCTGATTTATTGTTAATGAAAATTAGGACTAAACCTAAGTAGAGCATCTTGGAGAACTAAGATTAAGAAAATGGAAATTTACCAATTTAGCCAACGCCAGACAATTATTATGGCTATTCTAGTCCTCTATCTCGGTAAGTATTTAACCAAAAATATCAAATTTCTGCAAGACTATAACATTCCTGATGCCGTTGCTGGTGGTGTCTTAGCTTCCTTATTTTTCGGTCTATTTTTTGCTGTTTTTAAATGGCAAATCGAATTTACCCTTAATGTTCGGGATGCCCTGTTAATCGTTTTTTTTACTACTATCGGGCTGTCCTCAAAACTAAAAACCCTGCTGCAAGGGGGTAAACCCTTGCTAATTTTATTAATAACCGCCGTGGTTTATCTCATTCTACAAAATTTAGCTGGGTTAGGAGTGGCAAAAGTGATGGGATTAGATTTACCCATCGGTTTGATTGCTGGTTCCGTTTCTTTGAGTGGGGGTCACGGGACTGCCATTGCTTGGGCTTCTATTTTTCGTGATAATTATGGCATCGCCAAAGCATCAGAAATCGGTGTAGCTAGTGCTACTTTTGGGCTAGTTTTAGGGGGAATTATTGGCGGACCGGTGGCTAAATGGTTAATTACTAGAAATCGACTGCGAGCCAATAATCAAGACCAAGATTTAACGGTGGGAATTAAACAAAGCCAGAGGAATGTCAATATCGATTACAATACAATGCTCCATTCAATCTTAGTGATTGGTTTAACTATCGGTTTAGGTAATCAGATTAACTACTGGGTAACTCCCCTTGGTTTAAAATTACCGGATTTTGTCCCCTGTTTATTGGCAGGAATTATCCTGACTAATACCGTACCTTTGGTGTTGAAACGCTTTCCTTGGCCCGCTAATACGCCCTCTTTAGCCTTAATTTCTGATGTTAGTCTCGGTTTATTCCTATCTATGTCCTTGATGAGTTTACAATTATGGACATTGATCGATTTGGCCGGACCGATTGCTATCCTGTTATTAGTGCAGTTCTCACTCAGTATTATTTATACTGTTTTACTGGTCTTTCCCGTAATGGGAAAAAACTATCATGCTTCAGTAGTTTGCGCCGGTTATTTGGGTTTAACTCTAGGGGCAACTCCCACAGCGATCGCCAATATGACAGCGGTAACGGAAAATTTTGGGGCTTCTCCCCAAGCATTTATTATTGTTCCTTTGGTGGGGGCATTTTTTATTGATTTGTCTAATGCTTTTATCATCCAGCAATTTTTGAATTTTCTGACTTAAAAATTTTTATCGATCAAGTAATTATTGAGGAAAGTTGACTAATCTTTTCCGTCAAGATTGGCAAAAGCTTGCAGTAAAATCGGAATAATACGGCCAGGGTAAGAGCATCTCAATTAGGCTTGACAAAAGGCTTTCAGCACAGCCATCATATAGTTATTATCCATGGCCGCCCGTTTACTTTTTTGTGCTAGACTACGTCGGTAAGTCGATTCTTGGTTAAGAGCGTTAAGTGCTCGTCTCAAGAATGCTCCCATAAGGAAACGGGGTTAACATTAGCTAGGTTGTATTTTTATTGGTTTATGGTACACAAGTAATTCCTAATCCTGCCATTTGACGAATATGATCATCAAAAGCGAATACCTCGAATATTTGCAAGCGATGAGCCATAACTAAAATAGAACAATCTGTGTAACTCCATTTTTTATCATTGTATTTACAGAAAGCCTCCCATGTTGCCAGATCGTCACTATCTGATAGATTAATATAATGATGATCTTCTCTTAGTATTTGACCTACTTGAATTGAGGCTTTACTGGAAACCTTACTCCGGATCCAAGTAACCGTTTCATCAAATACTGATTCTAGAATAATCCAACTATTATGAGGATTTTCTAGGCAATAATTTTGAGCGGTTTCGTGATGAGTTTCAGATTTAATAAAAAAAGCAATTAAAGCAGAAGTATCGACAATAATTTCTTTAGTCACAAATCTTAATAGAGAGTTTCATCAATGTTTTCAGCGTAGTTAGTAACAACTTGACCATGATTATCTTGTCCGATAATATATTTAGGTTCAGGTTGGTTAATTTCTAAACTTCCGCAAAGTTCCCAAGTGCGAGTTTTAGTAATATCTGGTAATTTAGTTTGAATATAATTTTCCAAGGCTTTGATGACAATCTCTTGAACCGAGGATTTTTGTTCTTGTAAACGAGATATTAATTCATCAGGAATTTCGAGCAATATTTGAGTCATTGATAAACCTTAGAGATTAACGTTGTTTTACTAAAATTCTAGCCTGCTTTTTAATTATAACAAAGAGACGCAAACTCCGTCGCTTACGTCCCCAATTAACCCTAAATCAAAGTTTACCGCTTGAATAACCGAGAAATCACCCGTTTTAAGCTATATCCTCCTGCAAGCAAAAGTAATCCAACCACGTTATCGCTTTCGGGGACAGACTGCGGTGGTGGGGGAGGGTTAGCTGGGGAAAATTGGAACTGTACTTCACCATTATAATAATTATAGTAAGCTATTGGTGTAGTATAGCGATCATCGCCCGAAAAACCTTTGGAGCAGTTATAACTTATAGGTGTACCTTTACATAAATATTTTGCTTGTTGCCAAAGATAATACTTTTGATTAGTAGAATCAAAAAATAAATTCCAATTAAAAAGAATATATCTTTCACTATTCAGAGAGGTAAAAACAATTCCGTTATAGGTTAGCGGTAGTAAATTATCATAATATTTGAGGTAATAATTTTTATTAATGCTTGGAGTTCCCATCTCAGGAATCAAGCCAGGTGGAGGCACTTGAAACATACTATCTCCCCACGCATCTATCCCTGTAATCCCCGTAACAAGACATTGACTTGTAAAATTGTTACAATCGTTAGTTGTAAAAGTTCCCGCATAAAATCTGTTACCAATTCCAATTGTAAAATTCCATAACTGGGAAGCCGAAGCAGGATTAGAATTAACAAGAAGCATTCCAGCAGTTGCAAGGGTAACTCCAGAAATCAAGCCTAAAACGTTACTGATTTTCTTACACAGTTTTATCAATTTATTGAAAACCGCACCACCACTACCTCGGTTCGCATAATTTCGACTAAAAACCGAATCAACAGCAGTTTCTGTTCCGGCAAATCCCCCATAAATCCCGACATTATTTTTTAGGGTAAAACTCGCGGTTCTGTCAGTTCCCGTAGTGGGTTTATACGTCCCCGCAGTCACCCAAATCTCATCACTAGATTGTGCAGCGGTTAGCGCACTTACTAAACTGCCATAAGCATTATTCCAAGCGGAACCATTACCTGTCGCACCAGACTTAACGTAGATGATAGCCATGATATACCTCGTGTGAAAAAGATGGTACAGAGTCAATAGGGAATCCACCCGAACCTTAGTTCGAGTTAGATAAAGTTGATAAGTAAGCGAATAGTGGAGAAAACTGCCTCTAAAGACACCAAAACCATTAATCAAGCTTGGATGTCAGAAAATTTAGCACTGGTTAGGGATAATGCTTAGATTGTAGAGGCGAATAATTATAAGTCCCGTTTATTTTTTTTTTTTATTCATCAGCAGAGCTTATTAAATAACCCATGCAGAGAGAAAATATCTGGTACAATGGCACTCCTACAAGGATTTACCTAGGGATAAGCCGATTTATGTTGCTAAGGTTATATTTTGATAAACTTTTGTCAAGTCAGTTAGAGTAGGGAGATGACTACAGCCTTGTCATCGGAGTCAGCCATGGGAATTTGGCCGCTATTATTGATGGTAAAGGCGGAGATACCATCGCCATCGAGGTTAGGATTACCTGCGGTGATATTGTAGGTTCAGGGGTTATTATCGGCATCGGTGGCGTTAATTGTGCCGACGACTGTACCGTTAGGACTGGTTTTAGAAATGCTAAACACAGCATCATTAACCAGTAAAATAATTGGCTCTCCCAGCTTTGGTGGGTAAAATGTATTCTAAGATACATTTCTCAAGAGCGAGGGGGTGGAACGAACCACAAAGACACAAAGGACACAAAGATCGATCCTATGTCAATTAAACTTATCACACAGAACCTAGAAGAGCCAAATAATTTTATTGCTTAAAGGGATTAATAAATTTTATTGCTTAAAGGGATTAATAATAGTGAATTTTTTATCAACAATTAAACCATCTTGCATATCTTCTGAATACAAAATATTTGCATCATAACATAAAGCGCAAGCAATCACTAAACTATCCCAAAATGATAGATGGTATTGAGTTCTCAGATTAGATGCAGATTCAAAAATATCAAGATTAAATGAGATAATACCAATTCTCCAAAGTCTGACTACAGAAGTTTAATCCCCCTAAATCCCCCTTAAAAAGGGGGATTTAAATTCGATGTGTAGTTTTCATTTAGAGAAATGGTATAACTTGATATTTGCTATAAAAGGAAACAATTAATTTAAACAATTGTTTTTCATCAAGCTTATGCTTTTTAAGTAAATTACAAGAAACCTCATTAATTATTTGGGTACTGATAATGATGGACTTTTCTTTAATTAATTGTTTTGCCAATATTCTTTTACCTTCTTCTTTTTTATCAGTGGAAAAAGCATAAAGCTAAATATTAGACTCAACAAAACAAATATGACTTTTAAATTCTGTCATAAATTTCTTCTCGTTTCATAAATTCTAAATTATCAACCTCTATAGGATTTTCCAACAGGTATTCAATCATATCAATTTTAGTTTCACTTTTATTGAGTTGATTTTGAGCTTTAAATACGGCAATAATTGCTTGTATCTGCTGACTTTGTTCAGGTTTAAGTTCAGTTACATTAATATTTTTAATCATGGCTACATTGGAATGATTTTTACTTTAATTATACTAATTACACGCTCTCACAATAATGATCTTCCTTTTTTACATCTTTGACTAAAATTATCGGTGTTTATGAAGAGTTATTATAGCCTAGCCTTTGAATTATAACAAAGAGACATAAACCCCGTGCTTGTCCCCCTCTCAGTATACTGATAGTTTATTTAACAAAATAGTCCTCAAAGTTTTTCGCAGTAAACATTTCACGATTTCATGAGCAAAAATTATCACACAAAGTCGAGAACAGCCCAATTTCTACAAACCTGATCTCCTATCGTTTTTCCATCTCCAGACAGACTTCTTTCAACAAGCTATCTACCTGTTTGTCGAAAACGGCTTTACGATATATAGCAAAACACTTACATTATGGCTCTTATGGATGTATTGACTCATTTTTCTATTATACGCTGCGAGCGGCGGGGAATTAGACCCGAAGAGATTAAAGCATATCTAAATATTTTTGGGTTAAAAGTTAAACTTCAGGCTTTCATTTAGTACAAGTGTACTAAATAAATAATTTTCCCAAAAAAATTAGTTAACACACGATTGTAACATATAATTAATTTGCAAGAGTTCTAATGTTTTTTGGGATAGAAATCATGAAATCCCCCTCTCGTTTTTTCATCGGGATCGCTGGAACCATAACGGTCGGTTTCCTCGCTACCTCGTCGGTTCAAGCTTCGCCTTTAAATTTACAATTTCTCGGTCAATCGATTGTTCCCACGGGGTTTATTCCCTCAGGCCCAGCGGGAACCGTGAACGGTGTCTCCGTTCCGGTCGGGGGATTATCGGGCATTACCTACGATCCGGCGGGCAATAACTTTTACATCATCTCGGACGATCGCTCTCAGAACGGCCCAGCGCGTTTCTACACCGCAACGATCAATCCGACGCTATTTAATGTTAATGGGACGAATAGCGGCGTTACCTTTACCGGTGTTACCCCACTTTTACAGACTAACGGGCAAACTTTCCCCGCGCTGGGTCTCGATCCAGAAGGGATCGCGCTCGTGGGTTCTAATCTGTATATTTCCTCCGAAGGGGAGGTCTCTAACAATCAGATTCTCAATCCCTTTGTCAATCGATTCGCGCTGGCCAACGGTCAACAGAACGATACTTTACCGATTCCAAACCAGTTTATCCCCGCGCCGAACTCGATTCCCACCACGAGCGGGGTTCGCAATAATCTGGCTCTAGAAAGTCTGACCACCACCCCAGATCAGCGATTCCTGTTCACGGCCTCCGAGAACGCGCTTGTGCAGGATGGGCCGGCTGCGACGCCAACGAACGGTTCTCCCTCACGGATATTGCAGTACGATCTCGCTAATGGACAGCCGATCGCTCAATTCCTCTACAATACCGATCCAATCGCCCTTCCCCCGATTATTCCAAGCCCAGTCGATGTCAACGGACTCGTCGATTTACTGGCACTTGATAATAGTGGCAAACGCTTTCTCTCCCTAGAACGTTCTTTCTCCATAACGACGGGAACACCAGGGAATACGGGCTATACTGTGAAAATCTACGAGGTTTCCCTGGAGGGGGCCACCGACATCAGTGCCTTTTCCAGTATTAATGGGGTTTCGGGTATCGTGGCCGCCCAGAAAACCCTATTATTCGATCTGACCTCGTTAAATATCCCCATCGATAACGTGGAGGGGATTACCTTCGGCCCCTATTTACCGAACGGCAAGCGCTCAATAATTCTCGTCAGCGACAATAACTTTACCCAGTTCCAATTTACTCAATTTCTCGCCTTTAGCGTCGAAACTGTACCCGAACCCTCAACCCTCGCAGGATTGCTGGTGATCGGTTGCGTTGTTATTCTAGTCAAAAAACGGGAAAGCTAAACAAAATCTGGCAACAGCATAGAGATCAGGCTATCTTTGGGGTTGCCGAGCGTTTCGTCAATTGGACAATGGCTCTTCTAGGTTCTGTGTGATAAGTTTAACTTACATAGGATCGATCTTTGTGTCCTCTGTGTCTCTGTGGTTCCTTCCACTCCCTCGCTCTTAAGGAATGTATCTTAGAATACATTTTACCCACCAAATCCAAGAGAG
>NZ_JBHFLL010000247.1:0-8100 GCF_041928595.1 Microcystis sp. BLCC-F209 | reverse complement strand
CGTATCCCCATCAGAAACCCGTCCGGAGAGAATTTCCTCAGCCAGAACATCTTCCAACAGACGCATAATCGCACGACGTAAGGGACGAGCGCCGTAGGCCGGATTATAACCTTCCTCGATCAAGCGTTCTTTAAACTTATCAGTAACAGACAAAGTAATATTTTGTTCTGTCAGACGTTTAAACACATCCTTGAGCAGGATTTCGGCGATTTCCTTGACTTCTTCCTTATTGAGTTGACGGAAGACAATAATCTCATCGAGACGGTTGAGGAATTCTGGACGGAAATACTGTTTTAATTCCTCATTAACCAGCGATCGAATGCGATTATACTGGGCCTCGGCTTGATTATCAGCAAACTCGAAACCTAAACCACCGCCACCCTTCTCGATCACCTTAGAACCGATGTTCGAGGTCATGATCAACAGGGTATTTTTAAAGTCCACCGTGCGACCTTTGGCATCGGTCAAACGTCCATCTTCAAGGATTTGCAGAAGCATATTGAAGACATCGGGGTGAGCTTTTTCGATTTCGTCGAATAGCACCACCGTATAAGGACGACGACGCACCGCTTCCGTTAATTGTCCCCCTTCGTTGTAACCAACGTAACCCGGAGGCGAACCGATTAACTTAGAAACCGTGTGCCGTTCCATGTATTCCGACATATCGAGACGGATCATCGCATCTTCAGAACCGAAGAAATAAGCGGCCAGAGCTTTAGTTAACTCGGTTTTACCCACCCCCGTTGGACCGGAGAAGATAAAGGAAGCAATGGGACGGTTAGGATTTTTCAGACCGACGCGAGCGCGACGAATGGCACGAGACACCGCTTTTACTGCGTCCTCTTGACCGATGAGACGCTGATGTAGGGTATCTTCCATGTGCAGCAGTTTCTCGGATTCGGTTTCGGTCAGTTTATTGACGGGAACCCCAGTCCAAGAAGCGACGATGTGGGCGATTTCCTCGGCATCCACAAAGGGTTCATCGTTGCCATCTTCGCCTTTTTTGGTAGATGCGAGATTCCGGATCTGGGTTTTGATTTCCATTTCCCGATCGCGCAATTCCCCGGCTTTCTCGAAGTCTTGACCGCGCACCGCGTCATCTTTTTGTTTGAGAATTTGCCGCAGTTCCTTGTCTAATTCCTTGGCAGCCGGTGGCAATTGGGAATTAATCAAGCGCACTCTCGAACCAGCTTCATCGATTAAATCGATCGCTTTGTCCGGTAAGAAGCGATCGCTAATGTAGCGATCGGACAATTTCGCCGCCGCTTCCAGGGCCTCATCTAAGATTTTTAGTTTGTGGTGCTGTTCGTAGCGTTCCCGGAGACCGTAGAGAATTTCGATCGTTTCTTCTACGGAGGGTTCACCGACCATAACCGGTTGAAAACGTCTTTCTAGAGCCGCATCCCGTTCGATATGTTTGCGATACTCATCCAAGGTCGTCGCGCCGATACATTGCAGTTCTCCCCGGGCCAAAGCCGGTTTGAGAATATTGGCCGCATCGATCGCCCCTTCGGCTGCCCCAGCACCGATGAGAGTATGAACTTCATCGATCACAAGGATGACGTTACCCGCTTGGCGAATTTCGTCCATGATTTTTTTGAGGCGTTCCTCAAATTCGCCGCGATATTTGGTTCCCGCCACTAACAAGCCGATATCGAGGGTGACAACCCGTTTTTCTTCGAGAATGTCGGGAATATCCTTGTTAGCAATGCGTTGGGCCAATCCTTCTGCGATCGCTGTTTTACCGACCCCCGGTTCCCCGATTAGGACTGGGTTATTTTTGGTACGACGACCGAGAATTTGGATAACGCGCTCGATTTCCTTTTGTCGGCCGACCACGGGATCGAGTTTACCCTCGCTGGCCATTTGGGTGAGATTGGAACCGAATTCATCAAGAGTGGGGGTTTTAGTGCGACCTTGGGAAGATGAACCGGCGGCCACTTCGGCGGTTTCCCCTAACATTCTGATCACTTGGGTGCGAACTTTCGAGAGATCCACGCCGAGATTTTCCAGAACCCTAGCGGCCACACCTTCCCCTTCGCGAATTAGTCCTAAAAGGAGGTGTTCTGTGCCAATATAGTTATGGCCCAGTTGACGGGCTTCTTCGAGGGAGAGTTCTAAAACTCGTTTGGCTCTGGGGGTGAAGGGAATTTCCACGGCTACGAATCCGGAACCGCGACCGATGATTTTCTCCACCTCCACGCGCGCATCTTTGAGATTGACACCCATGGACTTGAGGACTTTGGCGGCAACTCCCGTTCCCTCTCCAATTAGTCCTAGTAAAATCTGCTCTGTTCCCACGAAGTTATGGCCAAGGCGGCGGGCTTCTTCTTGGGCGAGCATGATTACTTTAATGGCTTTTTCCGTAAATCTTTCAAACATAGCCTATCCATCACCTACACAAGCGACCCTAGATATGCTGATTTTAGCACGGCTTTTTAGTTTAGCTGTCTCTCAGTGATCAGTTATTGGGGAGCGGCTATTAGTTATAGTAGTTATAGCTCTGAAGATTTTTTCTGGGGTCAATGGCTCTTAGCTGACTTGCGGAGATGCCCGGAATCTCCCGGATTATGGTTTTAGCCCCCTGGAAACCTGCTGATAAGTTGTTCACCGTTGCATAATCTCCTAAAGTCGTGGTCATTCCCATCTCTCGATCGCTCGACTATTGATCGCCCATTTTCAGGTCAAAACTCGAAGTATAAGCAGATTAAATATTACTACCTATTGACAAATGAGTATATATGTTGTAGGGCGGGGTGATATGCAGAAAGTTGACCTATATCGTTACCCCAGAGACTGTTATGCAGAAAGTTGACCTATAATATATAGTCAGGTCGCTTAGTATTTGAGTCATCACTATGTATGCCTAAACTAACGCTTCAAGTCCGAACCCATGACAACTTGTTAGAACTACTCGCTCAATCTGAATCGGGAGCTTGTCTGTATGGATATCGCGGCTACACTAAATGAAATTACAACTTTAAGTGTTGAGGATAGAATCCTTCTGGTTCAAGCGATTTGGGACAGTATTGCAGTGGAACAGGTGTATCCTGATTTAACCGAGGCGCAAAAACACGAACTCGATCAGCGGATTGAGGGTCATAATAATGATCCCGATAACGTCCTCACCTGGGAAGAGATGAAAGCATCAGTCAGAAAGCAAGCATGAAGTATGTACTGGTATTTCGTCCAGAAGTCCGTGACGACCTCAGGGATGCCTATGATTGGTATGAGAGTCAACAAGCTGGTTTGGGTGATGAATTTATTGATTGTGTAGATGACTTACTCAATCAGATCGGCATGATGCCAGAGTCTTATGCAATCGTTTATCTGGACATTCGACGAGCAGTCATCAGACGATTCCCATATGCTGTCTACTATCGAGTGATTTCAAGTCGGGTCGTTGTGACCGCAATTTTTCATGGTCGGCGTGATCCAAAGTCATGGCGATCGCGAACCTAACAACCCCAATGCACCGGACCATTGAGGTTATTGGTTAGCAATCTTGTAGGGTGCGTTCCCTAAGGCAACTTCTACCGCTTCAGCGATCGATTTTGGGGAACGCACCATGCACATTGATTGAAGCTGTGAGTCTAAATGCAATGCCGCTCTTGTGGGCCCAGTTGGGGAATGTTAGCGAAGATTGCCAATGTTTAGGTTAAAATAGAGGGGCAAAAGTTGCAACGGGGTCAGGACAATGACAGTTAATCAACTCCGCTACAGCAAAGAAGAATTCGCCCGACGTGGTAAAGAGATTTATCAATCTCAGGTGCGCCCCCAAGTCGAGGAAGGCAATCATGGGAAGATTGTAGCCATAGATATTGAAACAGGTGCTTTTGAGCTTGCCAATGACACAATAACTGCTTCTAATCGATTGCTTGAACGAAACCCTGATGCTCAAATCTGGCGTGTCCGAATTGGACATAAAGGCGTTCACCGCTTTGGCGTAGGTCGTCTGCTTTAACTTTATGATGAACGGAATTGTTGATCAAAACTGCGAGGCGAGGCTTAGGTTAGTCGTAAGCAATGAGAGTAAACAGAGGCAAGTAATTGATGCTGTTATTGATACAGGGTTCACAGGCTTTTTGACCTTACCTCTGACAGTGCGATCGCAATCTTGTAGGGTGCGTTCCCTAATGCAACTTCTACCGCTCCACTGATCGATTTTGGGGAACGCACCATGCACATTGATTGAAGCTGTGAGTCTAAGCCTCGTGGGTTGGGTTGAGCGAAACAAGACTGGCGCGAAAATAGCTCAATTCGCTTGAAAAAGCGCAACCCAACCACCCCAAAGGTTACTCTTTATTGGGTTTCCTTGAGTCAACCCAACCTAAAATAATTGCTAAACTACTGCTATCATCCAAAGTTAGTGACGGCGGGTGAGTTCAAGCGTTAGACATTCAATCTACTTAAAGATCAGAGGCAGGCATTGACAATTAATGTAGGATTAGTTAGTATGATGCTCTAATCCTACTGGGCTGTCGTGGGCAGTTTAGGGCAATGAGCAAGAAAGTCAGCATCACCTTAGACGACGAAGTTTTGGAATTTGTAGATCGACTAGCAAGCAATCGTAGCCGCTTTATCAATGATGTTCTCTGGCAAGAGAAGAAAAGGGTTTTTATGAAAGAGCTAGAAGATGCTTATAAAGATCAGGCCAATGATCCAGAGATGCAAGCAGAAATTTCTGTCTGGGATATTGCAGTGGGCGATGGTCTAAATGCCTAATGGAAGACTAACCTATAAGCGAGGAGAGATATGGTGGGTCGATCTGAAACCCGTTGTTGGTTATGAAACCGATAAAGAACGCCCTTGCCTGATTTTACAAAACGATATTGGCAATCAAAATGGAACAACGACAATAGTTGCTCCATTGTTGCCTGGGAAAAGGACTTATCCTTTTGTTGTCAATATTACCCCGACAGTGCAGAATGGACTAGACGGAGATCGACACATCAACTTAAGTAGGTGGGTGGAATTAAATATAAAATGAACGTAGGTTGGGTTGAAGCATGAAACCCAACGCCCGCATGGGTTACGCTACCGCTAACCCATCCTACAAATAATTGTGCCTACCTACTTAAGTCAAATGAGGGCTGTAGATTCTCAAAGAATTAAGAATAAACAGGGTGTTTTAGAAGACGTTTATTGGCAAGAAATAGAGAAAGCAGTCTGTATTCAACTCGGTTTCAGTTTAGGTTTTAAGCCTTCATAGTGCGATGCCAAAGGCACTGCGTAGCAGAGCGCATCGCCTCGTGGGTTGAGTTGGGCGAAACAATACTGGGGCGAAAATAGCTCAATTCGCTTGAAAAAGCGCAACCCAACCACCCCAAAGGTTACTCTTGGTTGGGTTTCCTTGGGTCAACCCAACTACAATAATTGCTGCTCTATTGATCTGATCACCCATTTTCAGGTCAAAACTCGAAGTATAAGTAGATTCAATATTACTACCTATTGACAAATTCTTGTATGTGTTTTACCATGACGTTTCTATTAGCAAAAAAGAACTTAAGATCATGGCTTACGATCTTAGCACAAGATTTACGTTCACGGCAGGTGCGGATTTGGCTTCCTCTCCAGAAGGTTGGCTTGTTCCGACTGATGTGACTGTCGATGCTTTGGCCGGCGGCGACCGCATTACTGGAACTACGCCTACAGGATCTGGTATCAGCGGCATCGGCCTCAACAGCAGGAGCACCCTCAACACCAGCAGCGGCAACGACCGAATCGAGGGTCGTAGTTTTGGTAGCGGCTACGGCATCAACAACTCTGGCACCATCAACACCGGTGGCACCGGCGCCGATGATGACAGCATCACGGGAGAGGGCTGGTGCGGCATCTACAACACCGGCACTATCCTCACCGGCAGCGGTAGGGATATCATTGGGGGAATTGCCACAGGGAGTGCATCTGGCATCTACCACTCTGGCAGAATCGACACCGGTGACGGTGACGACCACATTGCAGGAGTTAAAGATACATCTGTACGTAGTGGCGGCGACGGCATCCAAATCAACCGCGGCACTATCAACACTGGCACCGGCAACGACGCCATCAGAGGGTGGGGGCATTACTACGGCATCAGTAATGACGGTACTATCGACACTGGCACTGGCAACGACACCATTACAGGAGACGGTTATGGTGTCACGGCCGGCATCAACAACACTGGTGGCACCATCAATACTGGTGCTGGCAACGACAGTATCACAGGTGGCACTGAAAGTACGGGAACTGGTGCCATCCATGGCATCATCAACACCGGCACTATTGACACCGGTGCCGACAACGACACCATTATGGGAGCTGCTGGGGGATCTGACAGTTCCGGCATCTACAACAACAGCTTCAGGAACATCATCACTGGTAGCGGCGACGACCGTATCAGTGGATCTGGTCTCGCCTATGGCATCAGTAACCTGGGTACCATCAACACCGGCATCAGCAGTGGCACCATCGCCGATAACGACACCATCACAGGAACTGCAACGGCATCTGGCCCTGGTAGCTCTGGTATCACTAATAGCGGTACCATCGAAACTGGCATCGGCTCCGACGAAATCGTGGGGACTGGTGGTATCCATGGCATCCTTACTTCCGGCAGCATCAATACTGGCATCGGCAACGACCGCATCACGGGAAATGGTCTCACCTATGGCATCTACAACAGTAGAACCATCAATACTGGTATCAGTGCTGGCAGCGGTGCCGATAACGACAGCATTACAGGAACTGCAACGGGAACTGGTATCACCTATGGCATCTACAACAGTGTTGGTTACACCATCAACACCGGCATCCGCAATGACACCATCACGGGATCTGCAACGGGAGCTGGTATGAACTATGGCATCTACAACAGTGGAACCATTGACACCAGCAGCGGCGACGACCGCATCACGGGAACTGGTAAAGCCTATGGCATCTACACCACCAGCGGTAACATCAATGCCGGCATCAGCATTGACACCAGCCCCGATAAAGACACCATCATAGGATCCGCAACGGGACCTGGCGGCACCGGCATCTACATTAGCACCGGTGTCACCATCAACACGGGCATCAGCGAGGACAACATCATCGGATCTGGCATGGGATCTGGCAGCATCGGTATCTACAACGATGGCACCATTGATACAGGCAGTGACCGGGACTTAGTTGATGCCTTAATCGGTGGTTTCGCCGGAAGCGGTATAACGAATCTAGGTGCAGGCGATGACACCCTGAAAGGCTTCGGCAGAGGAACTTTTCAGGGGGGCAGCGGTCAAGATACGCTGGTTTTCAATCCTGGCACCTACACAATCACTGCCGGGGTGGGTGCGGGTAACTATGTAATCAACGGCATCATGAACGTTTCAGGCTTCGAGTTGTTCGGCCCAGGGGCTGATATCACCAGCTTTTCTGCTGCTGTAGCTGCAGGGTCGGTGAGGTTCTGATCATGGTACTCGTGACAACAGGAGAGATGACCCGAAAAGCTTGAAAAACAGGGAACCGGTTATGCCAACCACCTACGATTGCGATTTAATTCTCTGGGCCCGGGATACGGCTCAACTTTTGCGGGAACAACGCTGGGATGCCATTGACTGGGAGCATTTAATCGAGGAAATCGAGGATTTGGGGAAAAGTGAACGCAGTGCGATTGGTTCTCAAATGGAGCGAATTTTGCTTCATCTGCTCAAGTGGCAATATCAACCCCAACGGCACTCCGATAGTTGGCTGGATTCCATCAATGATGGGCGATCGCAAATTCGTCGCAAATTAGAGGATAGTCCCAGTTTACGCGGTTATCCCGCGCAAATTTTGGATAAGGAATACACCAGAGCGCGTCGAGAAGCCGCCAGACAAACAGGTTTAGTCCTCAGCATTTTTCCCGAGTTTTGTCCCTATACTATCGCGCAGGTGATCGAAGATTGGTTGCCCGGTGATAGCCCGGATTGAAGGTTAAATAATCCTAAATCTGGTTATTAAAGACTGATTATTTATTCTATACTTTGCACGGCTACAACTTGCATTTTTTACTCAAGGACAATAATATAGTTTAAGAGTCATAATTAGAAGCAAAGCACTCATTAAAAACATGATTAACCTAGAATTCACGGAAGA
>NZ_JBHFLL010000246.1:0-21041 GCF_041928595.1 Microcystis sp. BLCC-F209 | reverse complement strand
CTAGGTTCTGTGTGATAAGTTTAATTGACATAGGATCGATCGATCTTTGTGTCCTTTGTGTCTTTGTGGTTCGTTCCACCCCCTCGCTCTTGAGAAATGTATCTTAGAATACATTTTACCCACCAAAGCTGGGAGAGCCCTATTTCTTTGTTCATGTTCCACGAACATTTGAGATATCGTCTGATTATTCTACCTAGTCTCAATTTTCATAACAGTAGGATGGATCGGGAAATAATGCAGTTTTTTTATCCTCAGATTTTTTTTAGGAGAAGACAATCATGATTAATCTTAATCCTACTATCGAACAAAAAATTAATCAATTTATTCTGGAAACCCAAAATAAATTTAGTCAGGATAAATCAGCTACCCTTGCTAGTTACCAAACAGAAGCCAAAACAATCACTCAAGAGACTAATAATTTAAGAGATGAACTTATTCAAAAACTAGGTGAATTAACTTTTTCAGACCCTTTACCTAGCAGAGGAGAATTAGAAAAACAAATAATAGCTCATACCGATCAGCTTGTGGAGACAATCAACCTTTTATCTACGGGTAAAATTTCAGGAATTTCTCTTGATACTTTAAGCCAAAAAATTGATGGTTTAGTTGCAACAATTACGATTGTATTTGATGCTAATGCTAACGATGCAAACTTGCCAGAACTTGAGCAAAAACTAACTGCTTGGCAAACAAAAATTAAAAATACTTTAGTTAAATTTTCTGCCACTGTGGAATTACAACAGAAAAATGAGTCTTTGATTGCTGAACTGAAGGATAACTTAGACAAATATAGTTCAATTCCTGAAGTAGATGAACCCTTTGAAAAGTTAGTCAAGGAATTTAAAGATAATTTTGCACAACTAAAAGAAGCAAGTGTTTTATTTAAAATTTTAGACGATTTAATCAATGAAATTAAAGCTAGAGATGAGGTAATTAAACTCAATCAAAGAATTGATATTTTGCTGGAAAAAACCCAAGAACAAGTCGCAGGATTCACTCAAGAATTAGACCGGGAAGTACAGGGAGAATTAGCTAGATTAATTACAATACTAGGGATAGCGCAGGTGGAACTCATGAACATTTCAAAACCTGGTGATATCATGCAAGTAAAGTCGGTGGTAGATGCTGGAGAAATTGCGATTAAATCTTTAATAGGTAAACCGAATATTATTTTGGCACAAAGATTACGCTATGCCGCCAGAACGGGATTGAGAGAAATCCAGAAAGGTATTGGGTTTACTCTACTAAATGTCAGAGATAATTTTTACCATTCTTTCAAAATACCTACAAAAGTTTTAATTGGATTAGTGTTAGCTGTCCCTTTGAATTGGTTGATTATGAACTCCCCTCCAGTGAAGGATTTGCTTATGTCTTTACCTCCAATCATAAATTCTAGTAACCAAAATACTGAGGGTAAAAGTAACCAAAATACTGAGGACAAAGCCATAAATTTTAGACTCTTGATATTGATATTGATGACAGGCACTTTAGGGGGAGCAGTTAGTCTTCTAACTCGTTTGCAAGATTTTGATAATCCCAAAAACCAAAAATATGACGATGACCTATTGCCATTTTTAATTGGTCTAACTAAGCCCATTTTAGGAGGAAGTTTTGCTTTCTTTATTCTACTAATTCTTAACTCTAACATTTCTCCCTTAGAAATTCGGGGTGGCACTGGAAATAAGGGGAATGACACCTATTTATATGGACTTTTGACAATGGCTTTTGTGGCTGGATTTAGCGAACGTCTTATTCCCGATTTAATTAATCAAGTAGAGAAAAGGGTAACTGTAGAGGCTAGTTCCACTGGACAGGGACTACCTCCAACGATTTTGATCGCTCCGTCTAGCGCAGCTTTAGCATTCAATGGAATCCAGGAATTTAGCATTAACCCCGTTGGTAACTACACCATCACAATCTCACCGCCAGAAAGCGGTAAAATTGATAAAAATACCACTGATGCCAAATTTACCTACACTGCACCTGCACAAGGAAATGCTGGGGATACAATTACTATTACTGCCACTTCTGATTCTGGACAAACTGCCAAGGCTACGGTCACTTTAACTGCATAAAAAAAGACCAAGAGAGCCTTCTAGTTTGACAAAAAAGGATAACTCTCATTTACCCCGAATTTCGGGTTAATCGGAATAGCCAATGCTTGAACTTGAATTTTTTTTAACTCGGAAACTAATCGAATCGCCTGCTGTTCGTAGAGGGGGGCACCCAGGGTTGCTGGCAAATTTTCCATGAGATCGCTGGCGGTTTTCAGGGGACAATTAGAAAAACGACTGATCACGGTGGGTGCTTCCGCGGCAATATTGCGGTTAAAGGCTTTTTCTACCCGCACGCGCCAAGTTTTGGGAGTGCGACGACCCTGTTCCACCCGTCGCAGTCCGTTGATGGTGGCCAGCACCACAATGCGATCGCCGATGCGTAAATTGAGATAATCTTCGGGCATTAATTTCGGGGCTTGCCGTTCTCGTTGGTGTAGGATCGGCACGACTCGATAACCGTAGGCAATATCCCCGATCGAGCTACCATTGAGAGTATCTCCAGCTTCGATCTCGTATTCTGTCACCAGAATCGTTTTTTGCGCCCAACGGAACAGATAGATGATATTTTCTCCGAAAGCCGCTCCCGTAAAGGCTTCTGCCGCCACGGTGTTCGTCCCTAAAATGTGAGATTGGGGCAGAATTTGACTTAATTGTTGACTAAGGTTGTCGTCGGTGGTGCGGATGACTAAGTAGCTTTGGGGATTGAGTTTGCGGGTGGTTAGGGCCACTTCTAAATTGAGGATTTCGTCATCGGTAACAATCGCTATACTTTTAGCCCTATCTAAATTGACATTTTTTAAAGATTCTTCGATATTTCCCGTCATCAGGGGCATTTTTGGCAGGATAGTTGCATCAAAATCCCTATTTAAGCTCACCCCAACGATCGCCTGTTGCATTTCTAGTAATAAATTAGCCACTTCTCTGCCGACTCGACCTAAGCCCACAATAACGATATGATTCTGTTGGGGAACTGGGGGACGGTTAGGGATAAATTGAAATTTTGATGATAATAAAGTTTCTGTCAAAAGGGCATAGAGAACCCCGATAAAAGCGGTTCCAGCTAAGGTTAAAAAGAGACTAAATAGCTGCATCCACCAGGGAATTGCATTTAAATCTTCGGGGTTAGAGGCACCGAAAACATCGCCGTAACCACCTAATAAAAGGATCGCCGTTCCTGAAAGAGAGGAAATAAAGGAAGCTCTCGGAGCGTAGAGATGGAAAAGAAAAGTCCCGATAATTACTAGGAGGATAATGATAAATACTGACATGAAAGCCACCCGGTGAATTTGCTGCTGAAAACTCAATTGCCAGAATTGTTGGATTTCTTTGAGCAATTTTTGCCAAAAATCCCGCAACTTCTGGGGAGAATTTGACGGTTTCTGGCGGGTAGAATCGATGTTTTGATAGGTAGTTTCGATGGTGGTAATGGTATCACCAGCCCGGATAGTGGTGGAGGGAGACCATTGATAAAATCCAGCCCTTAAAGGTTCATCGGGGGCTGTGTGTGCTAATAGACGACGGGTGGGGGTATTTAAATCACCTAAAAAGCGATCAAGTAAACCATCTTCGGGGCTAATTTGTCTCTGGATAATCCGCAATTTCTGACCGTCGAGATGCAAAAAACCGAGGGTTTCCGTGCCTAATGTGGCTAAAGCAAAGGCATTGGCGGGTAGTTGGGTGGGTTCATAGGCGATAAAATTGCCTAAAAGTTCCTTGAGTAGCTGATTGAGATTATCTTTAGAAGAACGCACCACTAAGCGAGTAAGGGGATTTAATTGCCGAATAATTAGGGCAGTAGTGGCATTAATTCGCTCATCACTGGTGACAATTAAAGCAGCCCGACAGCGATCGATTCCCGCTCTTGCTAAAATGTTTTTTTGACGACAATCACCGATAATTATTTCCTCTAATAAATCGGGAAAATCATTAATTTCCCAACTGGGAGGCTGTATTAGTTCGATACCGACAACGCTAACCCCAAACTCTTTTAAAGACTTGACGCAGTGTTGTCCGAGACTACCCAATCCACACACTAAAAAGCGATCGGCTAACTTGACATTCCCATGGACAAAGCTGAGAGATTCTTGGTTCATAGATTCTGCTTGTCTTAAAAAATAGAATGCTTTTTCAAACTTCTGATCCCCCCTGCCCCTAGGGCTGTTTCATTCTCCCATCAGAATATCAAAAGTAAAAGCGATAACTATCAGGTAAAATGAGAAGTGACCGCCAACTTTTGAAATATATGTTGAGCTTAATACAAAAACTGAAACAAGTCAAGGACTTTAGGAAAGATCAAGGAAAAAGACACCCTTTATGGATAGTATTAGTAGTAATAATACTGGTTCTTCGTTACTTGGTATGGTTCGATAGGGTAACATAAATCGACTCAATCCTTATCTGGCAATAGATTTAATTGATTAGTTCGCTCTAGATCGAAAACAATTGACAAAAATCGCAGCAACGCCTGTCTCTATAAGGGTTCCATCCCTTATAACCCCCGTCCATTGCATAACACAAACCGAAGAGCCAGAAATAGTTGGGGTATTAACGAATCAACGGCGTATAGAATTGTTAGGAAAGTAGAGAATATTCTCATCAAATCAGGTCTGTTTAATCTACCTGGAAAAAAAGCCCTCTTAGAAAGTAATAGTGAAATAGAAGTAATAGTGGTGGATGTGTCAGAACAGGAGATAGAAAGACCCAAAAAAAAACAGAAATCATACTATAGTGGCAAGCAGGGATACCACACATTAAAGTCGCAAGTCGTTGCCGATCTCGCGCAGCGAGCGCGTTGCGACCAAAAAAGCGAGCAGGTAATCTGTGTCCGTTGTGAGAAAGGAAGAGTCCATGATTTTCGACTGTGGAAAGAGAGCAAAATAAGGTTAAATAAGAAAATAAAAATATTAGGGGATAAAGGCTATCAAGGAATTCAGAAGCTCCATCAAAACAGTCAAATTCCTCATAAAAAAAAGAAAAAAGAAAAACTAAGTAGGGCTTGCTGAATAATGGTAAAACCCTTTTAAAATAAGGCTTTTGACCTGTTAAAGTCCGATGTTAGTGCAAGAAAATAGGATTGGGACTTTCAAAAACCTTGCATTATCCTTCTTGTAGTACATAGCTTGGTACAAAAAACAATGGCAACAAAGCCCGAAACTCCTGACTCCTGACTCCTGACTCCTACCCCCAGGAAAAACTTTTTCAGCAGACCCTAAGTAAAGAGCAAAAAAAGCCAATCGTCAGTTATCACAACGGCGCATAGTTATAGAACATATTCATCGTCGTCTCAAAATATTTCGGATACTTTCATCAAGATACAGAAATCGCAGACGGCGATTTGGTCTGAGATTGAATTTGATTGCTGGTATCTACAATTACGAACTTCGTTACCGACAAAAGGATATATCTTGATTGCTTTTGCAAGAGATCTAATAGAAGTATCCTTTTTTGGATGATAGGCGATCGCTTTTCTGATTGGAAGTCTGGGAGCGGTCGCTTTTGGTTTATATCATAAGTATATATTTAAATCTAGATAGCTGTCAATACATAATATATATAGGTTTTTTATAGACAGTGACTTTATTTAAAAGATTTTCTTATATACAGGACAATAGATTAAAGTCTATAATTTATACAGTATAGACAGCAGTATAGAATATGGCTAAAAATAAGATTCTGGCAACTTTCAGAGTAGATGAAGATGATTGGGAAGCATTTAAGCAGTGGTCTGAGAAGCGCGGTAATAGTGCAAGCGGGGAACTGATCCGATTTATTGAATCAGCATTAGGGAAAGCAATCCTAGACGATATGGACACAGTAGATAAAAAAATAGAAGCGGCGATCGCTTCCCTTCGGGCCGAACTGGTAAGAGAAATCGCATCAACAAAAAGATAGGAGTTTAGCCGATGCCTAACGAAACCGTGACCTATTCCTTAGAGGCTGTTTTGACAAGGATTGAGGGGAAAATAGACAGCTACCAGAAAGATGTTAGCCAAAAATTCGACAAAATCGAGGAACGTCTTACAAAGTTAGAAATCGGGCAGTCTGAGTTAAGGGGAGATATTAAAGCCTTAGATTCTAAGGTAATAGAGACAGAAAAGCGCATTAATGACCTAAATGGACGGTTGAATGTTACAAGCAATGCTTTTCTTGGCATTGTCGGAATTTTGGTGACAGGAATACTGACCATACTCGGAAAAATAGTTTTTTTTTCTAACCCCTAACCCTACTGCTAACCCGTGAACCCTACGGGTTTTTTAGCGTCGCTGACTTGATAAAACAAAAATCTCTGAAATAAAAAAACTAATTTAGCAATAATACTTTTACCAGTGGACTGTTCACCGATGATAACATTAATTTTTTTATCTCTATTTCCGCATACTTAATAATCAGAAAATTTTCAATAATTAAGGATTCCATTATATCTCTCTTATGTCCAGTCTCATAACAATACTAGCAGGTTAGGGGGAGATTTTCAATTACTGTCAGTTGTTAACCTGTTTATTCTAATCTACCCTCCTATGGATAGATACCTAAGTCAAAAAGTCAGCAATTTAGCTACAGCGTTTCTGATCAAGATAAAGTGTAACCTAATTTGACATCGGGACTGACTCCTGACTCCCCAAAAGGAAAACTTATATTTTTTTAAAGTATCCCTGCATTTTTATTGCGTACCCGTTGATATATTTCTTCCATTACCTCGATAAAGGAGGTATCCTTATCCCAAAATGCCGGATAATCACCAGCTTTTTTAATGACAATTGCGGGAATAGTTGCGGCTTTAACTAACTGAGGATTTTCTGGTAAACGGTGATGAGAGTGCCAAAATTCTTTGAGATCAATTGTTTCTGATGCCGGTATGGTTTCGGGTTTAGTGTGATAGGAGGTAACCGGGTTAAGAGGAATTTTTTCCTCTTGGATGGAGGAGGAAAGCAGCTTACCGAGGGGAGTTTTTGCTAATTCTTGCAGTAATTTTTGACGAGAGATACCCCGTAATTCAAATAAGAGGAAAGGATCCTGATCTAATTGGGAAGCAACGAGGTAATAAACTCCAGCAATATGTTTACAGGGATTTTCCCAATCGGGACAGGAACAATTGGTGATAAAATCCTTTTGACTGTGGGGTAATAAGTGTAGATTCAGATCGCTAAATGCTTCATCAATATTATCGGGAACTTCTTTGAGCAGCAGTTTAGAGATCATACTCGCTCTTGAACCAAGATTATATAAAGCTTGTGACCACTCTGCTTTAGTAATTGGTTTAATCTCGATACTCACCTTATACAAAGGTTCTTTGTAAACTCCAAAGTAGGGATTAATGGAACCTCGCACCTGAGCAGTAATTAAATTACCGTCAATTTTATAATTCTTGACTTTATCATTTTTAGCGTAGGAACGTCCTCGACTCAAACGCGATGAGTCGGTAAATTCCTCTAATGCTTCTATAAAGCGTTGTCCCCACCAAGTTTTACTAAATTTATTCATGGGTTTACCTCGATTAAATAATTGTCTGTTTATTCAATGCGATTAACTGACGAAAACTTTCGTTATCTAATTCCGTTAACCAGGATTCATCATTACTAACAATAGCATTAGCTACCTTTTTCTTTTCCTCGATCATTTCATCAATTCTTTCCTCTAAGGTTCCCAAAGTGACAAATTTATGCACGAAAACATTTTTTTGTTGACCAATTCTAAAAGCGCGATCGGTGGCTTGATTTTCCACCGCAGGATTCCACCAACGATCGAAATGAAAAACATGATTTGCTTTAGTTAAAGTAATCCCCACTCCTCCAGCTTTTAGGGATAAAATAAATACAGAAGGTTCTGTTTCGGGATGTTGAAATTCTTCGATCATTTGTTCTCGTTTTGGTTGGGAAGTCCCACCGTGAAGATAATAGGTATTGTAGCGAAAAGTTTGTTTGAGGTACTTTTGTAAGGAGTCACCGATTTCAGTAAATTGAGTGAAAATTAGCAGACTATCTCCCTCTAAAATTACTTCTTCTAGCATTTCTCCCAAACGCTCTAACTTATGCGATCGCTCAGGGGTAAAAGCGCTGTTATCCTGTAAAAATTGACGGGGATGATTACAAATTTGTTTCAAGCGCATCAGGGTAGATAAAATTAATCCTTTGCGTTTTATTCCCTCCGCTTCTTCTAATTGTTTTTCCACTTCTTTGATGACAACTTCGTAGAGAGAAGCTTGTTCTTTAGTTAAATTACAATACTGTTTGTTTTCCACTTTATCTGGTAAATCTTTAATTATCTGCTTATCGGTTTTTACCCGACGCAGAATAAAAGGTTCCACTAATTTTTTGAGAACCGTGGACTGGAGACGATCATTTTGTTTTTGGATTGGCACTTCAAACGCTTTACGAAATTGAGTTTCTTTGCCTAAATAACCGGGGTTAAGGAAGTTAAAAATTGACCATAAATCAAGCAGTCTATTTTCCACAGGAGTTCCCGTTAATGCGAGACGATGTTGTGCAGATAAACTCAAGATTGCTTTAGTTTGTGCTGCTTTAGGATTTTTGATATTTTGTGCTTCATCAATTACCAAACGTTGCCAAGATTGCGAGTTAAATAATTTCAAATCCTTGCGAACTAAGGTAAAGGAAGTAATGACGATATCCTTGTGACTAGCTACTGTCTGAAATTCGCTCTCATCTTGATAGCGCTTACTACCATGGTGAATTAAAACCTGAAGATGGGGGGCAAATTTTTCAATTTCTTTTGCCCAATTTCCCACCACAGAAGTGGGTGCGACTAGCAGAGTCGGTAAAACATTATTATCTCCCTCTCTTTCCCCAACCAATCTAGCAATTACCTGTAGGGTTTTTCCTAATCCCATATCGTCAGCAAGACAACCATTTAAACCCAATTGTTCCAGGTATTGAATCCAAGCAACCCCGCGCTTTTGGTACTCCCGCAGCGTTCCTTGTAATTGGGGAGGATTTTCGATCGGTTCTAGTTGACTAGGATTTTGTAATTTATCTAGCATTGAACCCAAAAAATCATCGGTTTCAACAATAATATCCTCTGGGTATTCGGCAGCTTTTTTCATTAATTCAATCAGATTCATTTCAGGATTTTCCTGCTGATATTTCTGCCAAAAATCCAGCATTTGCTGCATTTTATTTTGTTCTAATTCTACCCATTGACCTCGAAATTTAACTAGGGGGGTTTTGGTATTAATTAATTGTTGCCATTCCTCTTGGGTAATAGTTTCTTCACCGATGGCTAGTTCATATTGATATTCAATGATGTTTTCGAGGCTAAAAATACCTTTACTAACGGGGGTAGATTTGCCCGATTTAGAAGTAGTTTTTAGCCGAACTTTGGCGCGCTGACGACCTTGAGGAGTCCACCAAGCGGGAATAATAACTTTATATCCAGCATCTTCTAAAATCCAAGCAGTTTCTTTTAAGAAAGTAAAAGCTTCTGTAAGGTTGAGAGAAAATCCCGTCGGTTTATCCGTTTCTAATCCTTGCCAAATGGGGGGATAAATACGGGCAGCATAACCCAAACTTAGTAAAATATTTTTGTCTAAATCTTGACCAAAATGCGCTTGTATGCTTGTTCTAGTTTCGGGGACTGCATACCAATATTGGTCTAATTCTAATCGCAGGGAGGGGTCTTGTTTAGAGATGAGGATAAAAGTAATTTGCCACTGTTCAATATTATTTTCTGGCGCTTCCGTTAGTTTAAAACCAAGGCTAAAACTAGATATATTTTGGTCTCCTAGTAATTGCTGTCTCCAAGTTTGCCACTGTTGATATTTTTCTAAGGCAGCGGCAGTTTGCAGAAATCCAGCAGCTTTAGTCACAGAGAAGCAATCACCTATAATTGTTTCGCTAATTTTTTTCTCAAAACTGGCAGGAATTGCCGTATTAGTGACAATTTCATTGAGGAGACATTCCGAGAAGTGCCGGAGTAGGGTTTTGGGGTCGTATAATTGTGGTGAAGCATGGGTATTTTCAGCACCAGCAAGACAAATGCGGGGAAGATATTCGAGATAGCGATCAAGATTGGTTTCGTAGGTTGCTGATATAATTTCCCAAAGAGGATAGATGGCAAAGTCAGCAGTTTTCTTGTTCTTTGTGGCTAATTCTCGATATTTAAAAGCAGGAATATAGTTATCTTTGATAATTATTTCTTTAAAAGCTTGACTGTAGTGATACCAAAAAAGTAGATCTGCACCTAACTGAATCTCTGAGGAGTTGTAAAGACAGATAAAGTGCAGATCATTGAGTAGTTTAAGTACGGGATTAAGGGGATAACAATCAATGTGCCAAGATTGCCATTGGCTATTTTCTGGGGGTTCTTTTTCTAGATAACGCAGTAATTCTAAGGAGGGTAAAGGTTGATTGTCGTGACTAGGTAAAAGAAAGTAGCGGGGGACAAATTGCCGACTAAGAGGATTATAATTCGATTGAACTATTCCTAACTCTCCGGTGAGAAAGCTAGTTAATTCTTCTTTGCTTAACTGAAAAGGATGATAATTATCAGCAGTGGTGCGACTCTTTTTCGGGGTGCTAGTTTCTCCCCAAAGATAAAAGCTACCCTTCTGAATAAATTCATCCGTTGATTGAGGAATCCAAGTACCGTGAAGAATTTTCATGGTTTTTAATAAGTACAAAAGAACTTAAATGAGGGCAATACTTAGCCTCTAGAAAAATTGTAGCGATTATGGGAGAATTCTCCACACTTTTTTGTCCCTTTGCGAACCCAGAAGTCCTCTGGATAAGAGAAAAAGGTTAATAGAGCTTCTAGGATAAAAAACCATTGAGAAGACGTGATCAATGGTTTTTTTGAGCTTAAAGCTTATCCCTACATGGTTTGAAAGCTATTTTTGTTCTAGGTTTTGTTGAGGTTCCACTAAGAAGGATGGCTAATTATAGCAATTCCCCAAAATCCGGCTACAGGAGTTCGATCCTCCTACCTTCGGCATCTCCCTTAAAAAGGGGAACTTAAATTCGATAATTCGATCTCTAGTTTTTATGGGTGAGAATTGGTATTAATTAACTTTTACCCAAATACTGCGGAAATATTTTTCGGGATTATTTTTATCGATAATATCTTTACAGGGAGTATTACCAACTCGCTCGATTGTACCATCATCGCTTAAAATCTGAAAGCGATCTGGGAAATGGGGATAAAACAACAAAGCTTCTGGACGAAAACCTTCAGGGAATTGCAGTGATTCTATCTTTTCTGGTGCATCTTCTTTTTTTCCTGACCAAGTATAGAAAACAAATTGATCGCCTCCATGAAATTCTCCAGCAATAATTAAATATACTTCTAAAGCTGGCCAAAATTCAATGCTACGAATTCCTAATCCTCCCAAATCTAGCAGGATAGGATCACCAAATTCAGCTTTAGCCGTGGTTGAATTAGTAACTAAACTCTTGGGATTTTTTAGGGGTAATAAAAGAGCTTTATCGTTGGGGACAGGATTACGAAAACCGATTAAGATATTTCCGTCTGGAGTTGCCGTTAAACCTTCAATATTTAATCCTACTTCAGCTTTGGGAGCTTTGGTTTCTGCTGTTTTGAAATCAAATATTTTAGCCAATTGAGAGTCTTCGATAATATCACGCAAGACTAACTGAGTATAAGACTTACCCACTTGAACTATACTAGAGCCGTCATCGTTAATTTTACTGGCAAAAAATTGATGACGAGGGATTTTTCGTTTAGCATCTTTATTGCGTCCATGGGAAGTAATCCAATAGATTATGTCATTGAGTACAGTTACCCCCTCCAAGTCGATTTCTTTATTTTCAGGATTGTTTTTCAGCCAACCATTAATGTCAATTGTTTCCAGTGCTTTTCCCGACTCTTGAGAGGAATAAATCCAGAGAATATTACCTAATTCTGGATCTGCCTCATCATTACCAACAACAAATTTATTTTCTCCTAAAGCAGTGGCTGCAGAAGCATCACAAATTCCTTGATGTTTGATTTCTTGGATAATAGAAAAGTTGAGAGGTTTCATGATTGTATTCTCCTTGTTAACTGGAAAAGTGAGGATTGAAAAAATTATAGGTAATAAAAGAGAAAAAGACAAGAAATGACTAGAAATAATCTGAGAAAGGATTGGTTTGAATAACTAATTTCTCCTAAGTTCAAAAGTTTGTCGAGTCTCATAATTTGTGTTAGTCCCTCCAAGACCCGATGACTCCTGCCATTGACCTAATGCCAAGGCAAAAGGTTTTGGGATTAAAGATCGGTTGGTTAGGGAAATAATTGGGTAACACTTTTAAGTTATTCGATGATAACCATAGATAAGCAAAAAAAATACTTAAATGTAACAAAAAAATACATAAGTGGGGAGGTGTAATTAAATATCAGACTTATCGAGGTTGAATTGAGGCACGAACCCCACAACTGGCATAGGTGATCAACTACACTAACCTATATTACAAATCATTAAACCGATTGACAGTTTTTCCGATCAAGATGAAGTGTAACCTAATTTGCTATCGACTACCGACTCCCCAAAAGCAAAACTTTGTACCTCACCATTAAGATAACTGTTATCAAAACGCGGATATCACTGCCAATAGAGTTCGGTTTTACCGTTATGGGATGAGCATTGACGGGGGTACTATTCTAGGTAAGGAATTTGTATCTAGTCAGTGATGAAGACGATGTTAAAGGGGTCTTTACCGAAATTAAGCGATATTTTCCCGCCAACTGACCATCAGGACCGGGAAACTTTCACCCCGAATGCTTTTTATCCTAATTTATCGGAATGGCTCAAGCGCTCGCAACTGAAAGCGGAAAGTGAATGGTTTGCAGCGATCGCATCCTTAGAAAATATCTTATTACAAAACCAAAATAATGCTGCTGCCGGTCGGGGTTTAATTCTCTCCGGTCCGACGGCTTTAGTCAGAGAAAGCAAGGCTCTAACGGGTTTTGAATTTGGTGTTTTTACTGTTAAAGCTTTAAAACATTTACAATGGCCGGGTTTTCAATTGCCTTCTCAGGAAAAATCCGCCGCCGATGTTTCCCCGACGGAGATTCATGAATTGCCTCTCTTGCCAACGGATCCGATTGCTAATGAAAGATTTTGTCTAGTTTTTAGTGAAAGTTTCGCTCTTTTGCTGGTTTTAGGCGAGGATCAGTGGGGTTTGTCCTCTTTTCAATTTTCCTTTGATCCCGTCCTCACTCAGCAAGCCTGGCAGCAGTTGCGGCAACGATTAGTTAATCTGCGTTATCCGCAAATCGGGACTTTAGAGGCAATTATCAAAGCTAATGGCAGTCCCTCGCCGGATTATCGTCTAGTTAGCCAATTTAGCCGCCAATTACTGCAAAATTTACCCAACCAGTCCAATTTAGACCCGAAAAAAACGAAATCGCCTATCAATGCCGAAATCACTCCCCCAAAGGAAGATAATTCTAATTTAGAATCGGGTTGTGATTTGGAGTTATTGCGAGCTTTAACCCACGAAATTCGCACCCCTTTAACCACCATTCGCACCATTACCCGATTATTATTAAAACGGGCAAAAATAACGGAAGATGTGGAAAAATATTTAGAAACAATCGATTTAGAATGTAGTGAACAAATTCAGCGCATGGAATTAATTTTCCGAGCTGCAGAATTGGGGATTAATCCTCTGGGAGATAAACCGATTCAATTAATTCCAATTGCTCTAGAAAAAGTCTTTCAAGATAGTATTCCCCGGTGGCAAAAACAAGCTAAACGGCGCAATGTCAATTTAGAAGTTAATGTACCGAAAAAATTGCCTTCGGTAATTAGTGACCCGAATTTATTGGATCAAATGTTAAATGGAGTCGTGGAAAAATGTACTCGCAGTATGGCTAGTGGTGGCCTGTTGCAGGTACATATATCAACGGCAGGAAATCAATTAAAAATGCAGTTCCAAACTCAGGTAAAATCGCCTAATCTTACTTTCAAAGCTTTGGGAAAAGTTTTAATGTTTCAACCAGAAACGGGTAGTTTAAGCCTGAATATGAAGGTAACTAAAAACCTTTTTCAAGCTTTGGGAGGTAAGTTTATTGTGCGTCAAAAACCCGAAGAAGGCGAGATTTTAACCATTTTCTTGCCCCTAGGACGCATTAAATAAGTTGGGATTATTCTAAAATTTTCATCTTGAAAAATAGGGAAACTTGCCAAAAGGATGCTATACTAGGGCAAACATTATTAATAGTTGCCATGGAAAAAACTGTTTTAATTTTAGGTGGCACTGGTCGCATTGGTCAAAGTGTCGCCCTAGATATTATTAATCATACTGCAGCTAAAATTATTATCACAGGACGCAGGAAAAAATCCATTAAATTACTGCCAAGAATGCAGTTCTTGGCTTTAGATTTAGAAGAAATAGACAAGCTTAGACAGGCAATTAAAAACAGTGATTTAGTCATTCATTGTGCTGGTCCCTTTCATTATCGCGATGGCAGGGTAGTAAAAATTTGCATCGAAGAAAAAGTCAATTATATTGATGTTAGTGATCATCGTTCTTTTTATCAAAAGTTAATCCCCTATCGAGAATTAGCGATAAAAGCGGGAATAACTGCCGTGGTTAATACGGGAATTTTCCCCGGTATTTCTAATAGTATAGTGCGGGAGGGAGTCGAACAGTTAGATAGGGTAGAAACGATCCGTTTAAATTATGCCGTAGCCGGTTCCGGAGGTGCGGGATTAACCGTAATGCGGACAACTTTTCTCGGTTTAAAAAAGCCTTTTTTAGCTTGGATTGAGGGACGATGGCAAGAGATTGAACCCTATACTGCCAGGGAAGTAATTGACTTTCCCGCTCCTTTGGGTAAAACTGGTGTTTATTGGTTTGATATGCCAGAAACCTACACTTTCGCTGAATCTTTTCAGGTGCAAAATGTGATCACAAAATTTGGTTCTATTCCCGATTTTTATAATCATTTAACTTGGATTACTGCCCATATTTTCCCCGATGCTTGGGTAGAAAGTTCTCGGGGAATCGAGTTTTTTTCCCAAGTTAGTTATCGCATGACAGAAGTAACCGATAAATTTTCGGGAATTGGAGTGGCAATGTTGGCAAAAGTCGTCGGATGGCAAGGGCAGCAAAAAGCAGTTTATCAAGCAACTATGGTTCACGAAAACACTGCTCAAGCAGCGGGTTGGGGAACTGGCAGCGTGGCAGAATTAATCTTAGCGGCAAAACTCCAAAAAGCCGGGATTTATCCCGTGGAACAGGTGCTATCCACAGAACTATTCCATGCTACGATGAAAAAAAGAGGTATTAAACTCGATCGCTCCTGTACAATTGTGGCTTAGAAGATGAAAAAAATCTGGCGTTACCTAGGACTGTTTTGTTTAGTTTTGTTACTGACTTTATCCCCTATCTTCATGATAGCAGCCCAGAATAATCCTGCTAAACAGGGACAGGAAACACCCCTGGAAACTTTGGGAGAAGTTTTTCCCGTCATGCTTGATAATCAAGAACTTTTTACGATTCGGCAGGGAATAGGTTCTTTTTCAGCGCAAGAAAGAGCGAAATCGATTACAGACAGAATTGAAAAAATGGCCGATGACGATGCTCTTTCTCCTGAAGATTTAACTATAAAAATTGATCCTGAAGACAAAAACCCTTCGATTATTTTGGGAGATACGGTTATTGCTACTATTACTTCTAAAGATGCCAAATTACAGGCGGTCAGTCAAGAAGTATTGGCCGAACGAGCTTTAGCAAAGATTAAAGCGGCCATTGTCCGTTATCGTCAAGAACGTCAACCAGATAACCTCTTAAAAGATGCAGTTTTGACGGTAAGTGCTACCTTGGCCACGGTCTTAATTTTCTGGGTAATAATTTTTATATCTTCGCGGGTTTTTCCCCAGATTCAGAGGTTAATCACCTCCCTAGTTCCTGGGGTCGTATTCCAAAATTTTGAGATTATTAGTTCCCAGACAATAGGAATTTTTTCCCTAAGAGTTTTGCAATTTATCCGCACTCTAATTATTTTAACTATTCTCTATTTTTATTTAACTTTTGTCCTTCGTCTTTTTCCCTGGACTAGAAAATTTGGTGATGGTTTTCTGCAATACTTTTTTAGTGCTTTAGAAGTTGTTTCCCAAGAGATAGCAAAATATTTACCCAGTATTTTTATTATACTGATAATTGTTTTTATAACTCACTATCTGTTGAGAGCAATTAAACCATTTTTCACCGCCTTGGCAAGAGAAAATTTAGTAATTCATGGTTTCTATTCCGATTGGGCAAAACCAACCTATAATCTACTGTCACTGCTGATAATTGCCTTAGCTATAGTCATCGCTTTTCCCTATCTACCCGGATTTAATTCTCCTGCTTTTCAGGGGGTGTCGGTATTTTTAGGGGTACTATTTTCCTTGGGTTCCACCTCTGCTATCGCTAACGTGGTGGGGGGAATTATCCTCATCTATACCCGCTCTTTTCAACTAGGAGATAAAATTTCTATTGGTGATGTTATTGGAGATGTGATTGAAAAAGGATTATTAGTCACCCGTATTCGCACACCAGCTAATAGAATTATCACGATTCCTAATTCATCGCTGTTAAACACCAATGTGATTAACTTTACTGTCTCTCAACGGGAATTCAAACAGCCTTTAATTTTGCAAACCACAGTCACTCTTGGTTATGATTTACCTTGGCGTAAGGTTCACGCAACCCTGAAAGAAGCAGCCTTAGCCACCCAATTTATTGTCTCAGAACCTGCTCCTTTTGTCTTGCAAACCAGTCTCGATGATTTTTATGTCAGCTATCAGCTAAATGCCTACACCGATCATCCTAGCAAAATGGTGTATATTTATTCTGAATTACATCAAAATATTCAGGATAAATGTAACGAAGTTGGCATCGAAATTATGTCTCCTCACTACAAGGCTCTCCGGGATGGCAATCACAGCACTATTCCTGAAAATTATCTGCCGGAAGATTATCAAAGTCCTGCTTTTGGTATTCAGTCAAATTCTCAGAAGTAATAATTTTCTTAATAGCTTTAATCGCTTTTGTCAAGCCCTTTTGAGTTATTGTTGATAATTCTTCACCAAATTCACAATTAATAGCAGGAATAAATATTCCCCAGGTCCTGGGAGTTTGTTGATAAATTGCTTGAGTTAATGCTAATAAAGAAGCGGGACTTTCTGCATGACCGAAATTATTCCATTCGGTAACTGCCGCTAATTTTTCTATCCGGATATCGGTTTGATTAGATAATACCGCATCAACAAAAATAACTAGGGAAGCATCAGCTATATCGGCTGCTAACTCAGGAGTCAATTGATGGGTAGCGATGACTTGCACATTAGGCAAATTCTCCTCGGCGATAATTTCGGCTATTCTCACTCCCACTCCGTCATCATTTCTTAAAGTATTACCGTAACCGATGAGCAGTATTTTAAAATTATTCATGGTTAAATAGAGGAGACAGGAGTGGGAGGATTTACTTCGTTGCCATGAAAGACGCTGTCAGCGGGAAAAATTAGTTTAAATACTAAGTAGGTGGGTGGAATTAAATATAAGATGAACGTAGGTTGGGTTGAAGCATGAAACCCAACGCCCGCTCATGTTACGCTACCGCTAACCCATCCTACAAATAATTGTGCCTCCCTACTTATAAAAATCTTCGAGATGTTGTTTTAGTTGACGAATTGCCATACTACTATTGCGATTGTCGGCAATTTCTCCACAGAAAGAAACTAGATTTTGTAGGTTAAAGTTAGGAAAATATTGACTTTGATGGCGAGGGATATACTCTTGATTCTCTAGCCAATAAATATAGAGAGTTTTCTGACGATACAACCAAATTTCAGGCACTTGATAAGGCAGATAGTCATCCACATTCGAGTAACTGGTGACATCAATTTCTAATACTAAATCGGGAGGAGGATCATTTACCCAGTCAATTCTGGCTTTCCCTGCTATAGCCGGCCAATGGTCAATATAAAAACTATAATCTGGTTCAATACCACTTGTTTCTGGTAATTCCATGGTTACGGGAGTAAAAGCCTCGTACTCACGCCCCAGATAATCCAATAAGGTGATGATAATATTAGCAATTAAATGGGCATCACGTCCATGCTTAGGAAGTGGAGACATAAGCAAGACTTCTCCATTGTGATATTTGATTTTAGGCTGAGAATTGTCGCCCCTTTGCCGAGACAAAGTTTGATAATCTAGCCAAGTGGCAGGTAATCTCACTAAGGATCCCACCGGTAGCTCGATTTTATCTAGTGAAACTAAGGCAAACATGGCGCAAGGTTCCAGGTAAATGATCAGAAACGCTGTAAAATAAGTATAGGATATCTTCGATGCTCTCGATACAAAGCTTAACCTAATCGATAAATTAACTGAGTCTGCTAAAAAAACTTAAGCGTTGATAGTAGTTTCTTGATGAGCCAAAAATTATGGTATCGACTAACACAGTTTCCTCTAATATTATTCCCCCTCTCGAAAATGGTGATAGATTAACTCGTCCCGAATTCGAGCGCCGTTATCAAGCAATGACGCCGCTAAAAAAAGCTGAATTAATCGCAGGAGTTGTTTATATGGCAGCCGCGGTGAGAGCCAAAAAGCACGGTAAACCCCACGCTAATATTATCGGTTGGTTAACTGCTTACGAAGTGGCGACACCTGGAGTAGAAACACTGGATAATACTACTGTGCGACTGGATGGGGAGAATCAACCACAACCAGATGCTTTATTAAGAATAGAAACCGGTGGACAATCAAGCATTAGTGAAGATGATTATGTAGAAGGCGCGCCGGAATTAATCGTGGAAATTGCCGCCTCTACTGCTTCCTACGATTTACACGAAAAACTCAAAGTTTATCGTCGCCAGGGAGTGCAAGAGTATATTATCTGGCGAGTAGATGACCAAGAATTGGACTGTTTTCGCTTAACTGATGGAGAATATTTACCCCTAGAATCAAATCAAAATAACATTTTTTGCTCTCAAATATTCCCTGGATTATGGCTGGATAAAAATGCTTTATTATCGGGTAATTTAGCCGAAGTTTTGGAGGTGTTAAAGCAAGGAATAGCTAGTCAAGAACACCAAGAGTTTTGTCAAACTTTGGCTAATAAATAACCCGGATAAACTTGATTTTTTTGTTAGTTGCCTGGGGATGGCTCAGAAAGATTAGTTGATTTTTCTTGCCAATCTTGACCGATTTTAATCGTCACATCAGAAGCGAGATTACCCGTACTTTCCACCAAAACTTCCCCGACACCAAGGCTATTATGCAGGGCAGCAGCCAGGGAATCATCCCCTTTTTGAGCAATAATTTTGGTAGTTTCTAGAATTGGCGATGAAGACTTAGAGACAAAAACATTTTCATAACCAAAGGAGCGCAGATATCTAACTAGAGCTTGCACCGCTTCTGGATTATCGATGCTATCTTCCACAGCTATGCGAGTCGGTTGCCTGTTTTCCTCGATGTCAGCCATAAAAAAGCCGTGGTTAAAATGTTGAGCCACTAGCTCTTGAATTTTACTTTGATTGGGCAACCAATAACTGATCCCTTGCCGACCATCACCATTAAAGTCTCCGGGTAGCAGTAGCATTTGCACATCAGCGCGCTCAGTTTTGGAGGCAAAGCCGGCTAGGGCGAGTAACTCCTCTAAACTGAGATTAGTATCGATATGGGTACGGATAACCTCGATAATATCGGGAATTTTCAGTAAAGTTGCTGGTTTTAGAGTTTGTTCTACTAAAGACCGCATTAATTGCTGTTGTCGTTGGATACGACCGATATCGCCGTTAGCATCGTAACGAAAACGGGCAAACTGGAGGAATTTCTCACCGTTAAGGTGTTGTTCCCCTTTTTTCAGGTCAATGTAGAGGTGTTGACTAAAATCTTTGTACTTCATGTCTTTGGGAACATATACCGTCACCCCCCCCAAAGCATCAATTAATTTTTCCACACCCTGCACATTAATGCGAATATAGCGATCGATAGCGACTCCGTCTAAAAGATGACTAACCGTTTCCGCCGTTAAAGCAGGTCCGCCAAGGGCGTTAGCTTCATTGATTTTTTTCTCCCCGTAACCCTCGATATCGGTGCGGGTATCCCGGGGGATGGAAAGCATAGTTAACTTCTGTCTTTGGGGGTCAAAACGCAGTAACAGCATGGTATCGGTTAAACCCTCTAAGGAATTAACCGGGGCATGATAACCCAGATCTGGGCTTTTTGTCTCCTTGACATCGGATGTCAACACTTTCGCGCCGACTACCAGAATATTAACGGGACGGTTGAGGGCGGGAAGTTGCAGATTTTCATAGGATATGGCCTGCTGATTGTTAAAGGCGGCCGCTTCTTCGGGACTAAGGGCAGCTTGTCGCAAAGGTGTGGAGGAGAGAGACACGGCCAACATCGCCCCCGCCGTGGCGGAAACTAGGGCGCAGCCGGTTAAGCCTAGGGCTGTCAGGAACCATTTACGGGACAATCGCCGCTTTTTCACAGGTTTAGCTGCTAATTTCCCTGATTTTCCGCTTTTAAGCCTTGATTTCGTCTTGTTAACCACAAATTGCCTCACACAATCACTAAATATCTCCCTCAAACCATATTTTAAAGGGATGAACTATTTTTTTTCTCAGATACCCGGAAAAGATTATTAAACTAATTGGGTTTTTTAGAGAGTTAGCAGATAATATAGCAGAATTTTTCCTTATCGTTGTTCTGCATCGCAATTTTGCAGAAATATCTATACTAGGGTTTGCTGGTGGGGTGTGCGGTGTGGGGAAGTGGGAATTATGAATTATGAATTATGAATTATGAATGGGGGAAGTGGGGAAGTGGGCTGTGGGGTGTGGGGAAGTGGGGGAGTGGGAATTATGAATTATGTGTTATGATTTATTAATTATTATTTATTAATTTTGATTGGGGTAAGTGGGGATTTGGGCTGTGGGGTGTGGGGAAGTGGGGGTGTGGGAATTATGAATTATGAATTATGAATTATGAATTATGAATTATGAATGGGGGAAGTGGGGAAGTGGGG
>NZ_JBHFLL010000245.1:0-1054 GCF_041928595.1 Microcystis sp. BLCC-F209 | reverse complement strand
TCTTTCCGATAACGCTTTTTTGCCAGTAATTGCGCCACAATTCGGACACTCCTGGGAAGTTCCGTTTTTATCGACTTTAAGATAATATTTTCCCCGTTTCCAAGCGACAAACGGTAGTATCTCGTTAATAAAACTACCGATGCCCGAATCCAGAGATTGTTTTCTAACGATCCCTCTAGACCAGGAAATGAAGTTAATATCTTCGACAAAGATATTATCAGCAAGATCACCAAGATCATGAGCTAGTTTAAAGTGCCAATCTCTGCGAGTATTAGACACTTTTTCGTGTAATCTCGCTATCTTATCTTGGAGTTTCAACCAATTGTTCGAGCCTTTGACTTGATGTTTCAAGCGTCTTTGTAGCAATTTAAGCTGACTCTGTACTTTTAACAAAAATCGAGGGGCTTTGATTAAATCTCCCCGTGAAGTAGCGACAAAACTCTCAATCCCCGCGTCAATTCCTAAACAGGTTTTCCCAACTGTCATATCGGGAACTAATTCCGTAGATTGGAAGGAAACCGAAACGTAAAATCCCGACGCTTTTTGGATAATTCGAGCTTGTTTAGGCTCGAACCAGGGCGGGTACTTTCTGGATTTCCTAATCCGAATTTTTCCCAATTGTGGAAAATTTAAGTATTCGTCACCTAGAAAGCTTTTTGAGAGCGCGGGGAAAACAAAACTTCGCATCTTTTTCTTAAATCTAGGAAAGCCGAAGCCTTTCGATTTTATCTGGTCAAAAGCTTTATCTACAGTTTTTAAGACTTGCTGTAAGACTTGAGCGTTAATCGTCTTTAATATCGGGTAAACTTTTTTAGCTTCCGTTATATTTTTAGCTTGAACGAAGTAATTTGGATAGGGTTCATCCGCAGGAATTATGTACTCGGAAACTAACGAACAGCGGTCCGCAAGACACTTTCGAGAGTTTAACCAATCTTTCCGTTCTGAAAGAGCGTAATTATAAACGCTTTTGCAAACATCAAGAATGTGGATTATCTCCTGTTCCTGTTGTCTGTTTACCTTTAGTTTGTACTGGTAGGTAAGCGTTATCACTGTC
>NZ_JBHFLL010000244.1:0-4568 GCF_041928595.1 Microcystis sp. BLCC-F209 | reverse complement strand
TCTTCGTTACTTGGTATGGTTCGATAGGGGGGCATAAATCGACTAAATCCTTATCTGGCAAGAGACTTAATTGATTAGTTCGCTCTAGAGCAAAAACAATTGACAAAAATCGCTAAATGCCTTTCTCTATAAGGGTTCCATCCCTTATAACCCCCGTCCATTGCATAACACAAACCGAAGAGCCATTAAGTGTGACATAATCACAGTTTCGCATTTAACCTTCATAAGATGGAATATGAATATCATTGACGCTTTAAATCTCAAAAACCCCCAAGATTACCCTTCTAGAGAAGCTTATCAGCAAGACGTTGTCAAAGCGGTACAGGTATTAATGCGTTTAGGTATTATGGATAGTCCCTCGGCCGATTTAACCGCTTCCCTAGACTCTATCCTTGAGAAATTACAAGAGGATGAACGGGAGCATCTCATTTATGCAAGTGAGTAATTATACTTATCTATAAAACTGGTTTCTAGCAAGGCTTTCAAAATAGCTTGACATAAAAACCTGATTTAGGGGTTACAAAGGTGAGATGCTCCCGGATGAACTGGCTATCTACGGTAGAAAACGCAGTAAACAAGAAATTATCGCCGATTTAAAGCAAGTTAATAGTGAAATTGTCGAACTCGATCGAGAAATAGCTGACTTAGAATGGCAAATTGCCCTCAAAAAAGCTGAAATATCTGTTAATGAGGCATCTTAGGGTTTTTTATCTTGATTCTGTTTCGGTTTCTCCAAACTGAGCGCAATAATCATCCGCACTAATAAACTTCATCGTGAGTCCCAATTGACTCCAAAAGAATTGCCTGTTTCTGCTCATATTCAACGAATTTAAAGACAATTCTTAAATCATAGCCCACACTACAAGCATAAGAGTCTTTAAGCTCCCCTTTTAATTTGTGTGTTCTTAATCGAGGTTGAAATGGATCTACGGATAATAAAGCTAAAGTTTCTTGGATATTTTGAGCTAAAAAAGCCTGTTTTTTCACAATTTTTCGAGCATTTCTAATAAATATATTGGAGCGTAATAAAACAAAATTCACGAAAGGATTTCCTCCATGATTTGTTCAGGTGTCAGGGGTTGACATTGACCTTGTGCAAATTCTTGTTGAGCTTCTTGAACATCTCTAAACAACTCTGTTCTTTTTTGATCTCGAAGACGATTCTGTAAAATATGAATGAGATTTTCTTGATCTTCAAGGGGAAGTTGCTCGGCTGCTTCTAGAATCTCTGCAAAGGTTGTTTGTATTGCCATTTTCTTAAGGGGCGATCGATTAAACTATCTAGAATTTACAATCAAGGCTAAAAATAGCGAGAGTTACCGCATAACCATTCATTATATCGATATTTTTTGTCTAGTCAACCCAGAGAACAAAAAAACAGAAACTTGACCTATATTCACTGGGTAGAGAATGTTATCTAGAAACATTCCCGACATTTCCGAGAATGGCCAAGGGTTGCTGATTTTTTTCTTAACCACAAAGAGACAAAGGACACAAAGAGAGGGAGTAAGGGATTTCCACCACTCTCAGAGCGCCAAGAGAGCCGAATCATCTAAGGACTAATATGAATTTGACTGAGAATATAACGCAAGCGATCATAATCATCTTTAAGTAAAACACTTAACTGTCTGCCTACATTCACTAACCATTGTCGATCGGCTTGACGCAATTGATACATCTGACGGATAGAAGCAGCTGCCAAAGCTTCCACGGGAGTATTTTTGACCTGTAATAAAATTCGTAAAAAGTCTAATTGTTCACTAAAATAAACCACTTCTAACGACTCACATTGATAAACCGCCTGATGAATTTGTGGGGGACGGGGAGGAATATATTGATAGATATAACCTCGCCCGGCACCATTGCCATTAAATTGTCCGGGTAAGGTTTCAAAACCGACAATAGTTGCCCGAAATTCCGTTTTTAACATAGCGAAAATCTGCGGCTGTTGTTCCCGCAATTCAGCCAAAGATAACCCCAAAGCTCTAGCGCGATGTACCGAATCGATGGGTGCAGTGGTGGCAAAGGTGACAATCCCAAAAATCTTATTACCCGTTTCTTCATCGTAGGCTTTCACCCAACTACCAAAAGCAGGCATAAAAGGGAAGTTTAACTCCTCTGGTTCCAAACATTGCGCCAAAAACTCGGTCGTCGTCGTCTCGATAACTTCGGCGATATGATCGGGATGGCGGTTATCCGTGGCCAATTGCGGTAAGGGTGGACGCATGGTTATTTTTTGCCTTTAGCCGGGGCAATAATTACTTCTTCTAATTCCGAGAGATTAAAGGTGACTAACTTATCCCAGTTACCCCCCTCAAAAAGAACGGCCACTTTCCCATCGCTTAAACGCTGGGCTAAACCTTCAAATTTATAATAGGTATCATCGGGATTGGTGACTCGAACGGTACTACCTGGCAAAATCATAGGATTGACGACGAAATTATAATTACTGTCTCTTAGCTTATCAAAAATTAGTGATCAGGGAGTCGTGACTTACCCCTACCTTCTGTTATCCTTCTTAGGCAATACGTCCCTGTTCTCTACCCGATCAGGCGATCGCAATTCGTTCCTCAGGCGACAATTGTTGTACTGCTTAAATAAGCTGTTCTAAAGTTAAGGGAATGGTTCCCATCGATTTTGCTTTAATAATTTATAATTTGCTCTATTCAACCCTCAACCCCAGCCACAGGTGAGCGCACTAACTCGTAGGGTGAGCTTTTCGATAGCGTAACTCACCAATTTAATAATAAAGTTAGTGCGTGGGGCGCCGATTGTTAATTTGAGTTTTTATCAGAAATTATCGCCGCAAACACGCACCCTACAAGATCGGTGTACTGCTAGGCAGTGCCTTCGGCATCGCACTATTGAGCATTCAGGTTTCTGAGAATTTTTTGTGCTAAAAATTCTTTGATTTCTGTATGTCGTGGTACAGCTTCAATCACCCCAGTTTGAGGGTTAATCCAAAGAGAATGAGATGCACCCTCTCGCTTAAGATAACAACCAGCTTTCCGCAACTTTTTTTCTAATTCTTGACGTTTCATGGAATGGAAATTGTCTCCTCGATCGCTTCTTTTGGTAGTCCTCGACGAATATCAGCTAAACGATCTTCAAAAATTAGTTGAATAGCACTTTTTAAGCTTTCTTTGGCTTCTTCAATGGTTTCTCCTTGACCATTTGCACCTAGTACTTCAGGACAAATCGCCCAGTATCCCCCTTCTGTTGCTGCTTCAATGATGGCGGTAAATTCTCCTTTCATGACAATCTCCTTTGATAATTTATGAATTATTCGATAATTTATGAATTAGCGTGCTGCTACGCAGTGCCTTCAACATCGCACTCTCAACCAAAATATCACAAGATCACGACACAAGATTAGAGCATCATAGGGATGATGTTGGGTTGAGTACCCATCACCCAACCTACAAGATCAGGCGATCGCACTGATATTGATTGAGAAGAAATAACAATAAATTGTTCAGGAGATAAAATTACATTTTCATAAGTAAAACCACCAATGACTTTAGGATTAGAAATCATTAAATCAATAGCGTATGCTTCAGGATTAGGATAGCATTCAACTATTGCACCAATTGTTCCTTTAGGAATGATTAAATCTGAAAAATCGGCGGTTATATCTATTAAAGTTTGAATCGAATCATTAATTTTTGCTTTCATTATGTTTTGCTCTTTAGCTGTAAAATTCTAACCAGTTTGTAATTAATCTAGGAATAATTTTACCTTGATCTATTTGCCAGATTGTGATTAAATTTCCTTGCCCCCCATTAAAACCTTTGATCCTAATTGTAACTTTTAATCTCATACCATAGGGATTATTTTTGCTTTTATAGGCTGGTGCATAAGGTAAAATTTGACGAATTTGTTGAATTATATCTTGAGTTGCAATTTGACGGCCTTCTTGAGTTTCAACAGAATAACCTATCATGGCAAATCCCATCCATTTTCCTTGATTTTGAGGGTTGTTAGGTTGCAATGAGTAATCGGTAAACTTTCGCAATTCTATTTCGGCTTGATCTGCATTTGGTAAGGGATCTCCTTCTTTCCAGCTAATACTCATATTACAATCTTACAAATGCTCTGAATCAAGCTCTGGGATTAGAGTATCATAATTTCAGAGCATAGGGTTAAGATTCCTGATTATATGAGCAAAGATAATAAAAATCATTCGCAGTTTGAGCTAAACGAAGTGCCACCCAACCCATAACATGAAGAATAATCGGGGGATGATGTTGGGTTTCCGTTGTCAACCCAACTACAAGATCTCATTTTAGCTGAAACAATCCACTACAAGATGGGCGATCGCACTGAAGATGATATTTGACCATAATCGCCCTTCAACCCCACCGATAAGCGATCGCTATCCACCTCACCTATAAAATATAAGTAGGTAGGCGTTAAAAGTTGTCAGACACCCCCCTTATCAAGCTATCCCTTATAGGGATCTTTCTTAACAATTTTTGCAGTAAGCACTCCAACCCTTATCCTGACTTGATTTCAGTTTTTTCTTTGTCAGTAAGGGTGTCAACAAGGAATATTACAAATTGTTAACC